>SBGO01000143.1 GCA_006226565.1 Deltaproteobacteria bacterium
CCGCCCACGCCGCCGCGCCGCACCTACACGATGCCGCCGGCGCCCGCGGCCCACGCCCGCCCCGCGCCGGTCGAGCTGACCGAGCTGGCCGCCCGGCAGATCCGCCTGATGGCCTACCAGCACGGGATGGTCGGCGCCGGCCTGCGCGTCCTCACGAGCGGCGCCGGCGGCCCGGCCAACTGCGACTTCGCCTTCGAGCACACCCCCGACGCCGACGACGAGGTCTTCCTCTCCCACGGCATCCGCCTCTTCGTGGACCGCGCCAGCCTGCGCACGCTGCGCGGGATGCGCATCACCTACGACGACCTCGCCGGCGCGTCGGGCTTTCGGGTCGGCTGAGGGGGCGCGACGAGACGTCGCGGGCGGGGGATATTCCTTGATTTCGCGACCATAACGTCCTATGGCGCCGCCGCTTCCCCCGCCCACGAGGTCCCCCATGCGTCGTGCGACCCTGCTCCTCCTCCTCCCGTTCGCCTTCGCCGCCTGCGACGACGGAGCACAGTCGGCCGGCTTCGACCCCGAGACCGGCGACCTGCTCGTCGACCTCCCGGTGGGCGACGTCGAGGGGCTCAAGGCCGACGGCGTCTGGGGCTACGCGACGACCTGCAAGCCCATCCCGAACGTCCCGCCGCTGGCCGACCCGGCCATCGTGGTGTCCCTCGACGGGCTCACCCTCCACCTCGTCGACCGTGCCGGCGACTACGATCGCGTCTTCCCGATCGGCCCGGGCTCGATCGACGACGACGGCCTCAGCCTGACCCCGACCTCGGAGTCCGCGCCCGAGGGCGTCTTCTACACGCGCACCGACACGACGGCCGTCGACGACGGGCCGACGCCGGACCAGGCGCGCTGGGCCTGGAACTACCGCTGCCGCATGTGGTGGACCGACACCGACGGCACGCGCGTCCCGGTCTTCGCGGGGCTGCCCTTCATCCGCCTCACCGGCCCGCCGACGAGCGGCTACGGCTTCCACGGCCCGGTCGACCGCTACACCCTCGAGAGCGGCGGCAAGCTGCGGCGCGGCTTCGTCAGCCACGGCTGCATGCGCATGGAGCCCGACGACATCGTCGAGGTCTTCGCCCGCATCCAGGGGCACAAGGTCCCGGTGCGCATCCAGAAGGCCATCGAGCGCCTCGACAGCGGGCGCGCGGTCGACACCGGCCCGGCGTGGATCCAGACCGAGTGCGCCAGCGACGCCGACTGCAGCTTCCAGGGCGGCGTCTGCAAGCACAACCCCTACAGCGGGCGCGGCTTCTGCACCGTCCCCTGCGACCGCTACTGCTCGGACAAGAGCGGCTTCCCGACCACCTTCTGCGTCGACGACCCCGACGACGCCTCGCGCGGCATCTGCGTCAACCAGGCGATGGTGTGGACCAACGGCTGCCGCCGCTACGACGGCTTCGTCGAGAAGATCGTCGGCCGCCACGGCCAGCCGGGCATCACGCGGAGCGCCTGCGTCCCCGGGACCGAGGGCTGGATCGGCGACCGCTGCCTCGCCGCCAGCGAGTGCGAGACCGGCCGCTGCGACGCGACCAGCGAGGGCGAGGCCGGGCTCTGCACCCAGAGCTGCACGCGCTACTGCCCGGACAAGGACGCGAGCTACGCGACCACCTTCTGCGTCGACGAGCCCGAGGGCGCCGGCGGCATGTGCATCGCGCAGTGCTTCTCCAACGACGACTGCCCCGTCGGGACCACCTGCGAGGACGAGTCGCGGCACAACCAGTCGTGGGTCGTCCGCAAGGTCTGCCTGCCGTACTGACGCCGCCGCGTCGCCGCGCCGCCCGGTGAAGACCGGCGGCGCGCGACGATCCAGACCGTCGCCACGCCACGCGCCGGCCGGTCGCTCGGGGCTCGAAGCCCGGGCGAGCGAGCCGGCGCCTGCGTTTCCGCCCTCGGGTGGGCCCCGGAGGCGGCGGCACGGACCGAAGCCACAGCGGACGGGGACGTCCGCCGGCCCCGTGGCCTGCGCTCGTCCCGAGCGCGGTGGGTTCACCGGCCCCTTGGCCTGCGCTCGTCCCGAGCGCGGTGGGTTCACCGGCCCCTTGGCCTGCGCTCGTCCCGAGCGCGGTGGGTCCGTGGCGGCACCGTCGGTCGTGCCCTTGCGACGGCCTCCGCGGGCCGCCGCTCGCTCAGAACAGGACGCCCTGCGTGACCGAGCCGGTGCCGCCGTTGCCGCCCTTCATGCAGTTGGCGCCGTGGCAGTGGCCCTGACCGCCGGTCCCACCGGTGGCCGTGAAGCTGCCCGAGCCGCTGGTCGCGCCGCGCCGGAGCACCACCACGATGCCGCCGCCCGAGGCGCCCCCGCCGGCGTTCCAGGCGGTGCTGCCCGTCCCGGTGCCGCCGCCGTTGCCACCGTTGGCGGTGAAGGCGCCGTTGTGGACCAGGTCGCCCTCGACGTAGACGACGAGCAGCCCGCCGGTCCCGTTGGCGCCCTTGTAGCCCTGGGTCCCGGCGGCCGCGCCGGCGTTGTTGCCCGCGCCGCTGCCGGCGCTCTTGGTGTACGTGCTCGGCGGGTGGTACGCGCTGGCGTTGCCCCCCGCGCCGCCGTTGGCGACGGCGTTGCCGGCGTTGGCCGCGCTCTGGTAGCGCGACAGCCCGCCACCGCCGCCGCCGCCCCCCCAGGAGG
>SBGO01000010.1 GCA_006226565.1 Deltaproteobacteria bacterium
CACGCAGGCGCCACGAACACCTCACCGCGGCTCAAAAACCAAGCACGCGGTCGCCGACGAGGCTCACGCGTGCCCGTTCTTCAGCAGCCTGCTAGAACATCGACCAGAGGAACTGGTTGGTGACCTCGTGGTGGAACTGGATCTCGGGCACCTTGATGAGGCTCCCGAGGGACTTCGCGCAGCGGTCGGCCTGCATCCGCTTGAGGCCGATGTAGCGCTGGGCGACGTCCTCGCCGACGAGGCCGGTGACGAAGCTGTCCTGCTCGAAGAGGGACATCGCGTCGTAGATGTTGTCGGGCAGCGTCTTCGTGCCGGCCTTGAGCACCTCGGCGCTGGCCCCGGCGCCCTTGCCCTCGAGGGCCGTGCGCATGAGCGTGTAGAACACGAGGTACGGGTTGGCGTCGGGCGCCACCGAGCGGACCTCGATGCGCGCCGAGCGCTCGTTGCCGGTCGGGATGCGGACCATCGAGCCGCGGTCGTTGGCGGACGCCTTGATCTGGTTCGGCGCCTCGTAGTGCGGGTCGAGGCGGCGGTAGGCGTTCACCGACGGGTTCAGCAGCAGGCAGAGGCCCTCACCGACGTGCAGGATGCGGCCGATGGCGTCCCAGCCGGCCTGCGACAGCCCGTCCTCGCCATTGGCGTCCCAGAACAGGTTCTTGCCGCCGCGGGCGAACGACATGTTGGTGTGCATGCCGCTGCCGTTGACGCCCGTGACCGGCTTCGGCAGGAAGCTCGCCGTCATGTCGAGCTTGGCGGCCACCTGGCGGCACAGGAGCTTGTAGAGCTGCACCTGGTCGGCCGTGACGATCGCCTCCGAGTAGCCGAAGTTCATCTCGAACTGGCTCGGCGCGACCTCGGGGTGGTCCTTCTCGTTCTGGAAGCCCATCGCCCGCTGCACCTCGGCGGCGGAGTCGATGAAGAGGCGCAGCGAGTCGCCCGGCAGCGAGTGGTAGTAGCCGCCCTTGGAGACGTACTCGAACCCCTCGGTCTCGTAGTAGCGGCGCTCCGCATCGCGCCCCTTGAAGAGGAAGCCCTCGATCTCGGGCGCCACGTAGCAGAGCGTGCCGTCCTTGGCGAAGAGCTTCTCGGCGGCGAGCTTGAGGCGGCCGCGCATGTCCGCGTGGTACGGCGAGCCGTCGCGGTCGAGGACCTCGCTGAAGACGAGGATCTTGCCAGGGCCGAAGATGTCGGCCGGGAGCCAGTAGAAGGCCGACCAGTCGATCGAGAGCCGGAGATCGGACTCGTGCTGGGCGGAGAAGCCGCGGATGGAGCTGCCGTCGAAGGTCAGGTTGTCGTAGCTCTTCAGCAGGTACTTCTTGTCGTAGTCCAGCATCTGGAGCCGACCTTCGAGGTCGGTGAAGCAGACCGTGACCGCCTTGATGCGGCGCTCGTCGGTCAGGTACTTCATCCGCTGCTCCTGCAGCGTGCTGATCGGGGTGCGGTCGAGGCGAGCCTGCTTGGCCGCCAGGTTCATCTCCTCGAGCTCTTCGTAGGGGATCTCGAGGAAGTCACGCAGGATGGGGGTCGTCATCGAGTGCTCCGTGATGAGAGGGGCTCCGGTGGTGTGACACGTTTCCGGGGCCGCGCCAAGAGGCCGCGAGGCGGTTCCAGGGCCTGGTGGAGGGGCGAGCGAGAGGGGGGCGACGTCGCCCGTCGGTCGCCGACCGTCCTCTGTGGAGGGCTCGTTCTGACGCGGGCAAAATGTGTTAACCGCGTCAATATGACGCAAATGTCTCTAACATTGTCGCTCGCACGTCGGTCTGTATAATGTTCGCACGCAGGATTACGGGGGGGTTGGCTCGATCTTGCTGTGGATTTCGCGTTGGCGAATTCGCAGTGCCACATGTTGAGCGAGGAAATGCCAATGTCGCCCAGCCATGCGCAACTCAGCCCTGACCACGCGGCCCGCGTGCGTCGCACCAACGAACGATCCTCGACCGAGGAGGCCGGCGTCTCTGGCGTCCAGATGCTGATGGCGGCCGGCGGGAACCAGGCCATGGTCCAGCTGTCGGGCGATGGCCAGGGATCCTCCGACGTCCACGCCGCGGCCTCGGCGGGGATCTCCGGCAACAGCGGTCGCCTCCCGCACCTCGACGCGATCCAGCGCTCCTTCGGCGGCCACGACGTCAGCGGCGTCCAGGCCCACACCGACGGCGCGGCGACCGGCGCCAACAAGGCGATGGGCGCCCAGGCCTACGCCACCGGCAACCACGTCGCCTTCGGCGGCGCCCCGAGCCTCCACACCGCCGCGCACGAGGCCGCGCACGTCGTGCAGCAGCGCGCCGGCGTGTCGCTCAGCGGCGGCGTCGGCAAGACCGGCGACAGCTACGAGCGCAACGCCGACGCGGTGGCCGATCGCGTCGTCCAGGGCAAGAGCGCCGAGGATCTCCTCGGGCCGGCCAAGGGTGGCGGCGGCGGCGGCGGCGTGCAGCGGGCGGTCCAGAAGGAGGAGGCCCCGGCGGCGCCGGTGAAGGAGCCCGACTCCGAGGGCAACGAGGACGAGGAGTCCGCCAAGTGGAGCATCTTCGGCGGCGGCAAGGGGAAGTCCAGCAAGAAGGAAGAGACGAAGAAGCCGGAGGAGAAGACCCCGAAGCACGACGCGACGGCCTTCGAGAAGGCGCCGCAGCTCAAGAAGATCAAGGAGTCCATCATCCAGGCGCTGAAGATCACCAAGGCGGCCCTGGCGCACGTCAAGAAGGGCGACAGCGCCTACCAGACGTGGATGGACAAGAAGGCCAAGTCGAGCGCGACGGACGGCGCCGTCGACACGCGGATCGCGAGCGTGAAGTCCGGCTTCGAGAAGATCCAGAAGTGCCTCGAGGAGGACACGGTGATCTTCAAGAAGTGGGATCTGCCGACGACCCACAAGCTCAAGGAGGACACGACCTTCGGCTACGTCCGCAAGGCCGAGACGGACAACAACATCTACCTCGGCGGGTCCTTCTGGGTGGCCAAGACCAAGGGCATCGACTCCAGCGCCGGCACGATCGTCCACGAGCTCAGCCATCGCCTGCACAACACCTCGGACCACGGCTACGGCACGGGCAAGGCGAAGGGCTTCGCGAAGGACGATCCCGACAAGGCGACGACCAACGCGGATAACTACGAGTACCTCGCCGAGAAGGCGTAGGGTCTCCCCATGTGGACCCTGCTCATTCTCGTCGCGCTCAGCGCCTCCCCGACCCAGGACAGCACCGTGAAGGACAAGACGTACAAGGACGTCACCGTCACCCTCAGCGACAAGGGGGCGACCGAGGACGGCAAGCGCGAGCTCGTCTTCGCCGTGACCAACGGCACGAAGAAGAAGCTCAAGCTCTGCACCTACTTCACCCCCTTCGAGGGGTTCCTCGGCGAGCTCCTCGAGGTACGCCACGAGGACGGGGGCGAAGCGCAGTACCTCGGTATCAGCGTCAAGCGGGGGAAGCCCGGCAAGGACGACTACATCCAGGTCGCGCCGGGCGAGACCCGCGAGGTCACGTTCAACCTCGCGGAGCACTACGACCTGTCGAAGAAGGGCCGCTACACCGTTCAGTTCCAGGGGAACGAGGACATGAACCGGCTCCCGGACTCGAACGTGCTCGAGATCGAGGTCCGCTGACCGCGGGCCACACCGCGCGCCGTTCGCGTGCCCGGGGCGGGGCACGCGAACGGCGGTGGATCGGCGAGGTCCCGCTCCTCGCCGGCCTCAGGCCGCCATACGCAGGCCCTTGGCGTGGTCGCGCAGCCGGTCCGTCTCCAGGTGGATCGTGCCGGGGTGGCGCTCGTGCCAGGACTCGATCAGCTCGATGCAGGCGTGGTCCATGTAGTCCACGCGGTCGAGGTGGAAGTGGACCTCGGCGTGATCGGGGATCTTCTCCAGCGCCTCGCCCAGCTTCGGCAGGCTGATGAAGGTGGCGGCGCCGATGAGGGTGACGTCCCAGCGGGTGCCGTCATGGGTCACCTTCACCTCGAGCCGCGCGAAGGTCAGGAGGAGCCGCCCCAGCGCCAGCGCGAAGCCGGTGGCCACGCCGATGAGGAGGTCGGTCGCCACGATGGTGACCACGGTGGCGGTCCAGATCACCACCTCGCTGCGCCCGTTCTTGGCCAGGTTCTTGAGCGCCTGGATGCCGATGAGCTTCCAGCCGGTGAACACGAGGACCGCCGCGAGCGACGCGGTGGGGATCAGCGCCAGCACCTGGGGCAGGAGCACGACCAGCACCAGGATCCAGACGCCGTGGAGGATGGCGGAGACGCGCGTCTTCCCGCCGGCCTCGACGTTGGCCGAGCTGCGCACGATCACGCCGGTCATCGGGAGCGCGCCGGCGACGCCGCACAGGATGTTGCCGACGCCCTGGGCCCGGAGCTCTTTGTCGTAGTTGGTCCGCTCGCCGTCGTGGATGCGATCGACCGCCGCGGCGCAGAGGAGGGTCTCGGCGCTGGCGATGACGGCCATGCCCAGGGCCACACCCCAGAAGGCGGTGTTGCCGAGCAGGTCGAAGGACTCGGGGGTGATCCAGTTCATGGCGGCCAGGAGATCGGAGGGCGGGCTCACCCGGGCGATGGGGAGGTCCATCACCGTGGCGATGACCGTCGCCACCGTCACGCCCACCAGCGCGCCGGGCAGCATCCGCAGCTTCGTCGGGCGGAACTTGTTCCACAGCACGATGGAGCCGATCGTGATGATGCCCACCACGGTGGCGATGTGGTGGACGCTGCCGTCGATGGGGAAGATCCCTTTGTAGATGGCCGAGGGGATGCTGAACAGGTTCGCGAGGCCGCTGCTCCGCGGGACGTCGTCCACCATCACGTGGAACTGGCTGGCGAAGATGAGCACCCCGATCCCGGCCAGCATGCCGAGGATCACCGCCGGCGCGACGGCGCGGAACCAGCGGCCGAGGCCGGCGATCCCGGCGACGAGCTGGACGACGCCGGCGATCAGCACGGCCAGGCCGAGGGCGGCCAACCCGAACTGCTCGACCAGCTGCCACACCATGACGGCGAGGCCGGCGGCCGGGCCGCTCACCTGGAGCGGCTGGCCGGCCATGGCGCCGACGACGATGCCGCCGACGATGCCGGTGACGAGGCCCAGCGCCGGCGGGACGCCGGAGGCGATGGCGATGCCCATGCACAGGGGCAGCGCCACCAGGAAGACCACGATGGAGGCCATGAAGTCGGCGCCGAACGTGCCTTTCAGCTTCGGCCCGCGTCCGGTCGCCGGCGGTATCGTTTCATCGTTCGTCATGTGCTTCACCCCGCCGCCAGTCGGAGGTAGCGCTCGACCGAGTGGAGGTGCTCGCCGAGCTCCACGAAGGTCTGGCGATCGGGGTCGTAGCTGCGGATCGACCCGGTGCCGATGTCGTAGACCCAGCCGTGCAGCTTCACCGCGTGACGCGCGAGCGCCGCGGCGACCGAGGGGTGGGTCTTGAGGTTGTCGAGCTGGCGCAGCACGTTGGTCTCCACGGCCACCTTCAGGCGGTGCCCGTGGTCGGCGTCCTCCGAGACGGTGGCGTGCACGCAGGCCGCGGTGGAGCGGGCGTGGCGGAGCCAGCTGGCCACGGCCGGGAGCGCGCCGAGCGACTCGGGGGCGAGCAGGCCCCCCATGGCGCCGCAGCCGGAGTGGCCGCAGACGATGATGTGCTCCACGCCGAGGGCCGCGACGGCGTACTCGACGGTGGCGTCCTCGCCGCTGCCCTGAGCGGAGTAGGCGGGGACCAGGTTCCCCGCGTTCCGGATCACGAAGAGGTCGCCAGGCTCCGACGAGGTGATGAGGTGCGGCGCCACGCGCGAGTCCGAGCAGGTGACGAAGAGGATCCGCGGGGCCTGGCCGGAAGACAGAGCTTTGAACAGCTCGCGTCGCTCCGAGTACCCGGCGCTCCGAAACTGGCGCACACCGTCGATGAGCTTGTCCATGGTGACCTCTCTGAAAAAGTTGATGCAGGTCAGTGTAGGAACTCGATCGATGGCGTGAAATTTCGAAATTTCTATTAATCCATTCGTTCATAGCGAATGAATGGTGCGTTGCCCCCGGGCGGCGGACGAGCGCGGGTCGCGCTCCGCGGAGCACGCTGGCCGTGGCGAAACTCCGGCGAGCGCGCGTCGGAAGCCGCGGCGTCGTTTGCGCGCAACCTCGGGACTGAGTAGCGTTTCAGCAGGGGCGCGAGGTCGGTCCTCCGGAGGGCGGAGAGGCGCCGGCGAGTCTCGCACCCCGAGAGCCGAACCACGGTGCGCTCATGACTCGACTCCGGCTTGCGCTCGCTTCACTCCTGATCCTCACCGCGATCCAGCCGGCCTGCGGCGGCGACCAGGCGAAGCCGGACACCCTCCTGCTCCAGATCACGTCGGACGCGCCTCGCTCCGGCCAGGCGCTCGAGCAGGTGCGCATCCTCTTCGTCCGCGGGGACACCCGGTATCCGGCCCAGATCGACAGCCCCGACTTCAACCCCACGGTGAGCGGGCTGTTCGATCCCGTCGCGGCCCCGGGCTTCGTCGCCGTGCGATACGACGGCACCACCTTCGAGGGCCCCGACGTCACCCTCTTCGTCACCGGGCTCATCGACGACACGCCCGTGACCGCCTTCGAGGGCACGGTCGACCTCAGCCAGCGCGCCATCATCGCCGTTCACCTCCTCGCCCTCGGCGACGGCTGCGACGCCGACCACGACGGCTTCCTCGACTGCAGCAACCCCGCGTGCTGCCCGTCGGGCACCGGATCGGTCTTCGCCGACTGCGAGCCCGACCTCGCGGAGGCCAACCCGTGGGCCGAGGAGGCCGCCTGCGAGCCGTGCGACGACACCATCGACCAGGACTGCGACGGCACCGACAACCCGTGCGTCGACGCCGACGGCGACGGCATCGCCGACTGCGCCGAGGAGCTCTGCGGCCTGGGAGACAAGACCGTCGGCCCCGGGCTGCCCGAGATCTGTGACGGCAAGGACAACGACTGCAACGACGTCGTCGACGACGGGCTCAGCGCCAGCATCGGCGGGGTCACGGTCACCAAGGGCGACGCCTGCGGGGTCGGCGCGTGCGCCGGCGGCACGGTCGTCTGCGACAGCGCGGGCGGCCTGCGCTGCAGCACCGACGACCTCGCCCAGGACCGCGACGTCTGCGACAACCAGATCGACGACGACTGCGACGGGGAGACCGACGAGGGCTGCGCCGGTGACCTCGACGGGGACGGCCACACGGTCGAGGCCGGGGACTGCAACGACTTCGACTCGGGCATCTTCCCCGGCAACCCCAACGAGCCGTGCTGCCCCGCTGGGGCCCAGGGCGATCCCAAGCGCGAGGCTGCGTGCGACAAGAACTGCGACGGCGACGTGACCTTCTGCCAGGTCGGCGACGCCGACGGCGACGGCCAGACCACCGCCGACGGGGACTGCGACGACAGCGACCCGCTCGTCTACGCCGGCGCCCCCGAGCGCTGTGGCGACGGCATCGATCAGGACTGCTTCGGCGGCGACCTCCCCTGCGAGGGCGTGACCGACGTCGACGGCGACGGCTGGGCCGCGGCCGACGACTGCGACGACGACGCGCCGCTGGTCCACCCCGGCGCGACCGAGACCTGTGACGGGATCGACAACGACTGCGACGGCGTCGTCGACGACGGCAACCCGGACACGAACGGCGCCTGCGGCAGCGACGTCGGCGCGTGCGAGCAGGGCACCGAGGTGTGCGTCAACGCCGGCGAGGTCGTCGGTTCGATCCTCTGCGTCGGCGAGATCGTCCCGACCGACGAGACCTGCGACGGGGTCGACAACGACTGCGACGACGACACCGACGAGGACTTCTCCTGGGAGAGCCTGGCCGTCGGCGCCACCTGCGACGGAACGGGGGCGTGCGGGATCGGCACGGTCGAGTGCACCTCCGACGGGACCGCCGCGACCTGCAGCACCAACCCCAACGGCTCCGCGCCGCAGGACACCGTCGAGGTCTGCGACCAGCTCGACAACGACTGCGACGGCGACCTCAACGAGGACCTGACCAGCGTCGCCGACTCGACCTGCCGCAAGCTGGGGGTGTGCGGGGAGGGGCTCCTCGACATCTCCGCCCGCTGCCTCCAGGACGGCACCTGGTCCTGCGACTACTCGGGCGTCGACGGCTACGAGGACGCCGCCGAGGTCAGCTGCGACGGCCGCGACAACGACTGCGACGGCGGGGTCGACGACGAGTTCTCGGTGGGCGCGGGGTGCGACGGCGCCGACGCGGACAGCTGCGCGAACGGCATCGTGGTCTGCGCCGCCGGGGAC
Source organism: Deltaproteobacteria bacterium (assembly GCA_006226565.1). Lineage (GTDB taxonomy): Bacteria > Myxococcota_A > UBA9042 > PHBI01 > PHBI01 > PHBI01. The sequence goes on from SBGO01000010.1 coordinate 8,229, forward strand.
GTGACGAAGACCGCCTGCGACGAGTCGAACGCCACCAACCAGCCCGAGATCTGCGACGGCCTGGACAACGACTGCGACGGCCTGACCGACGAGGACTTCGTCGCGGGCGCCGCGAACACCGTGACGCTCCAGGGCGCCGACTACCCGGCCGACGACGGCAAGGTGCTCGACCAGGCGTGCGGGACCGGCAGCTGCGGCCTGGGCACCGTCGTCTGCGACCCGACCGATCGGACGCGGCTGACCTGCGACACGCCGAGCGCGCCCAGCGCGGACGTCTGCGACGACGCGGACAACGACTGCAACGGCGTGACCGACGACGCCTACATCGTCGGTGGCACGGTGACCTACGGCGGCGGGCCGTGGACCGGGGGCGAGGACACCGGGCGGGCCAAGGGCCAGGCGTGCGGGACCGGCGCGTGCGGCGGCGGCACGATCGTCTGCGGGACGACGACCTCGCTGACCTGCGACACGCTCGACGTGGCCGCCGCCGACGTCTGCGACGGCCGGGACAACGACTGCGACGGCGTCGCCGACGAGGGCTTCCGCGCGGGCGGGACGGTGACCTACGACGGCGGGCCCTACGGCGGGGACGACGGGCTGGTGCTCGACGCGACCTGCGGCGTGGGCCTGTGCGCGGGCGGCAAGGTGGTCTGCGATGGGCCGAACGCGCTGACCTGCGACAGCCTGGGGAACGCGACGGACGAGACCTGTGACGGCGTCGACCAGGACTGCAACGGCGTTCTCGACGACCCCTTCCAGCCGGACGGGAGCGTCGGCCTCGTGACGCCGCTCGCCCCGGCGGACGCGGACAAGGGCCTCGGCGAGACGTGCGGTGCCGGCGCTTGCGCCCAGGGGCACGTCGTCTGCAACGGCGTGGGCGACGGGGTCGTCTGCGACAGCGACGGCAGCGCCGGCGACGAGACCTGTAACGAGCTCGACGACGACTGCGACGGCGTCACCGACGACGGCCTGAGCTGGGCCGACCCGCCGACGAGCGACGACCTCGGCAAGGCCAAGGGCGAGAGCTGCGGCGTCGGCGACTGCACCGGCGGGCAGGTCGTCTGCGACGGCTCCGGCGGGCTCACCTGCTCCACCTTCGCGACCGATCTCTCCGCCGAGACCTGTGACGGCGCGGACAACGACTGCGACGGCGAGGTCGACGAGGAGTTCAAGGACCCCGAGCTCTACACCTACACCGACGCGCTCTACGCGGGCGACGCGAGCCTGGCCTGGGGCGCGAGCTGCGGCGTGGGCGCGTGCGCGGGCGGCACGGTGGGCTGCAACCCGGCGGGCGACGGCCTGGCCTGCGACACGGTGCTCGCGCACCGGACCGACGAGGTCTGCGACGACGTCGACAACGACTGCGACGCGCTCGACAACGAGGGCTTCCCCAACCTCGACGACGACAGCCTGGCGGACTGCGTCGACCCCGACGTGGACGGCGACGGGATCGAGGACGACCTCCGGAGCGTCCCCGGCGAGACGCGCGACACCTGCGTCGGCGGTGACTACGGGGCGCACTGCCTCGACAACTGCCCGCTCGTCCCCAACGGCACCCAGCTCGACATGGACGGCGACGCGATCGGCGACGCCTGCGATCCCGACGTCGACGGCGACGGCGTGAACGAGGCCGGCGCGGCCGTGACCTGCGACGACGCGACCGCGGACTGCAACGACAACTGCCCGACCACGCCGAACCCGGACCAGGCGGACCTCGACGACGACGGCGCCGGCGATCTCTGCGACGCCGACGACGACGGCGACGGCGTCGACGACGACGTCGACAACTGCCCGCGGGTCGCCAATGGCGACCAGACCGACCTCGACGACGACGGGATCGGCGACGCCTGCGACCCCTGCGTGGACGTGGACGAGGACGGCTGGGGTCGCGCCGGAGACCTCAGCGGCTGCACCGTGACGACCGTGGCGGACTGCGACGATGACGGCACGAACGCGACCGACCCCGACGTCGACAACGTCTGCGGCGGCGACGACAACTGCCCGGACGCGGCCAACACCGACCAGGCCGACGCCGACGGCGACGGCGTCGGCGACGTCTGCGACCCGTGCACCGACCACGACCAGGACGGCTGGGGGCGCGCGGGGACGCCGCTCGAGGGGTGCGCCAACGCCGGCGAGGACTGCGACGACACCCTGAACAACACCAGCGACGTGGACGGCGACAACGCCTGCGACGACGTCGACAACTGCGTGGGCGTGCAGAACATCGACCAGGCGGACACCGACGCCGACGGCGCGGGCGACGCCTGCGACACCTGCACCGACATCGACGGCGACGGGTGGAGCCACCCCGACTTCGCGACGCGGACCGGGTGCACCGACGACTCGGACGACTGCAACGACGTCGACGACAACCTCACCGACCTCGACCACGACAACGTCTGCCTGCCCGACGACAACTGCCCGACGGTCGCGTCCAGCGACACGACGGACACCGACGGGGACGGCATCGGGGACGTCTGCGACTTCTGCCTCGACGTCGACGGCGACGGCTGGGGCCAGGACGTCCCGGGCGAGCCCCGGACCGGCTGCGCGAACGGCACGGACGTCGACTGCAACGACCTCGACGCCCACCTCACCGACCCCGACCACGACAACGTCTGCGACGGCGTCGGCGACGGCGACAACTGCCCCACCGCCTACAACCCCGACCAGAGCGACGTCGACGGGGACGCCGCCGGCGACGTCTGCGACACCTGCTCCGACGCCGACGGTGACGGCTGGGGGGCCGCGGGCCTCGACCAGTCGACGTGCGCGAGCGCCGGCGACGACTGCAACGACGCGGCGGGCAACGGCGACGACGACGACCACGACAACGTCTGCGCCCCGCTCGACAACTGCGAGGGCGTCTTCAACGACGACCAGAGCGACCTCGACGGCGACGGCGTGGGCGACCTCTGCGACGACTGTACCGACATCGACGGCGACGGCTGGGGGACCGCGGACGGCGGCCTGTCGCTGAGTGGCTGCGCGCAGAGCACCACCGAGGCCGACTGCAACGACGTCGACAACCACCTGACCGACGGCGACCACGACAACGTCTGCGACCCCGACGACAACTGCCCGGACGACGCCAACCCGGCGCAGACCGATCAGGACGGCGACGACGTGGGCGACGTCTGCGACGCGTGCACCGACCTCGACGGCGACGGCTGGGGGCGCGACGGGACGCCGCTCGAGCTGTGCGCCAACGCCGGAGCGGACTGCGACGATGCCGGGAGCAACGCCACCGACGTCGACGTCGACAACATCTGCGACCCCGACGACACCTGCACCGACCTCGATCGCGACGGCTGGGGGCGCGCCGGCTACGACGACAGCGGCTGCGCCAACGGCACCGACGACGACTGCGCCGACGACGACGCGAACGCGACGGACGGCGACCACGACAACGTCTGCGATCCCGCCGACAACTGCGCCACCGTCGCGAACGGCGACCAGAGCGACGTGGACGGGGACGGCGTTGGCGACCTGTGCGACCCGTGCACCGACCTCGACGGCGACGGCTGGGGCCGCGCCGGCCTCGACGACTCGGGCTGCGCGAAGGGCGCCGACGACGACTGCGACGACACGACGCCGCTGCCGAACACCGACCTCGACGGCGACAACGTCTGCGGCGCCTCCGACAACTGCCCGAACGTCGCGAACCCCGGGCAGGAGGACAGCAACGGCAACGGGCTCGGCGACGTCTGCGACAACTGCCAGCCCTTCGAGGTGCGCGACGACTGCCTCGACAACGACTGCGACGCCCTGACGGCGGACGACATGGCGGCGTCGGCCGGGGTGACGGCGGACTTCAGCTTCCGGATCACGGTCGACGCGGCCGCCGAGGGCGTGGCCGCCGGCTACGCCGTGGACGCGACCTTCGATCACGCCGCGATGGTCGACCTCGGCCGCTCGCAGGCCAGCGGCGACGACGTGCGGCTCTACTACCACGACGTCAGCACCGGTCAGTACGACGAGATCCCCTTCGTCCTCGACCCGGTGTCGAGCTGGAACACCCAGACGACGCAGATCTGGTTCCCGCTGCAGGCGGCCGTCGGCGCGGGCGCGAGCGACGCCGAGTACCTGCTCTACGTCGGCGTCAGCGGGTCGCCGACGCTGCGCGACCCGAACGACGTCTTCCACTTCGCGGACTTCTTCGACCGGGCCAACAGCGCCACCGTCGGCAACAGCTGGGCCGAGGACGAGGGGACCGGCGAGACGGTCGACATCAGCGGCGAGCAGCTGTGGTTCACCTCCGACAACGCCAACAGCAGCCCGACCGCGTCGCGGACCTTCGACGCGATGAGCGGGGGCAAGTGGCAGTGGCGCATCGGCTTCGACTTCAACGACAACAGCGAGGGCACCTACACCTTCCACATGCAGCTCGGCACCGGCATGAGCGCCGGGAACAGCGCGACGGGCACCGGCGTCGGCCTCCTCTGGTACGGGGTGGGGGTCGTGCAGGAGACGCTGGCGTGGGACGACGGCGGCACGACGCGGGCGCTCGGCTCCCTCGAGGCCGACACGAGCGCCGCGACCCTGGCCCCCGAGATCACGACGACCATCGACTTCGCGAGCGGGACCTACGCGGTCACGGCCGACGACGGCGTCTACGGCACCACCGCGACGCTGTCGGGGAACACGAACCTCGCCTTCCGCAACAGCCTCGCGTCCTTCGACCAGGTGCAGTTCTTCAGCGACGGCATGCAGACGACCAACTTCGACCGGACCGGGATCGACTACGTCATCGTCCGCCCCGTCGTGACGACCGGCGCCGAGCCGTCGACCACGGTGACCAGCGACATGGCCTGCACGGTCACCGACAGCGGCCTCCTCGTCCGCTACTACCTCGACGACTCGAGCTTCGCGTCGGGGGGCGGGGCCGCCACGCAGGCGCTCGACGACGCCGCGGACCCGCTCGACCTGGACCTCTACACCGACGGCGGTCGGCCCACCTGGTCGGTCCTCACGCCGACGCGCGAGGGGCTCCACTTCAACGACACCGACCACCTCGGCCAGGCGTACAACTACATCGCCTGGCAGGACACGACGACCAAGGTCTTCGACGGCCTCGAGGGCGCGACCACGGCCACCATGGAGATCGTGGTCGACTTCGGAGACACCGCCGACACCTCCGTCCAGCAGCTCCTCAACATCGAGAGCTGGGCCGGCACGGACAAGACCTTCACCCTCGAGCTGAGCGGGGCGGATCACGCGCGCCTGCGCTACGGGCTGAACCAGGACACCGGCGGGCGCTGGGACATCGGGCGCAGCGCCAACAAGCGCATGATCCTGCACGTCGTCTGGGACACGGCCCAGGCGACCGGCTCCAACCGCGTCCGGCTGTACCGGAACGGGCAGCTGCTCACGCCGCAGTCGACGGGCACCGGCACGGACGTCATCGACATCCCGAGCCAGGGCCTCGGGCTGAACCTCGACGTCGCGTCGCCCAACCGGGACGTGCAGCTCATTCTCGGCAACCGCTACGACACCAACCAGCCGCCGCGGAACACGACCATCCAGTACTCGGCGCTCTACGGCTCGGTGCTGAGCGAGGCCGACATCCAGAACCACGCGCGGATCCTGCTGGGCGTCAGCGACGACAAATAGCGGCGGGGGCGCGCGCGATGGGGTGCGGGTCCGCCCGTCTCCTCGGTCCGCCGCGACGGTGGCGAACGAGGGGGCGGGCCGGCCGGGCCGCTCAGAAGATGTTCTTGCGGGCGGCCTCGACCAGCGCCACGACGCCGGGGTGGCTGAGCTTGCGCTCGGTCGACACCACGTAGAAGCGCTCGTAGACGCCGCAGACCTCGCCCACGGGCTCGACCCCGTACTGGCGAATCGCGGCGTCCGCGACCACGGTGGCCACCGGGAAGGTGGCCAGCCCGGTCGAGCCGAGCTCCTTCATGAGCCCGCTGTCGTCCAGCTCGCCCAGCACGCGGGGGCGCAGCCGGTGCTCCAGGAACCAGTCGCCGAGGAGGCGCCGGAGGCTGCTGCCGGGGTACGGCAAGAGCGTCGGGGCGTCGTTCAGGCTCTGCGGGAAGCCCGGTCGCAGCGCCGCCGCCATCTCCGGCATGGCGAAGAAGGTGACCGAGCTCTCGCCGAGCTCGTGGTTGAACAGGCGCACCCCGCCGTCACGCGACACGGGGGTGTCGGCGATGATCACGTCCAGGTGGTGGATGGCCAGCTCCGCCATGAGCACGTCGAGACGGTCCTCCTTGCACACGAGGTGCTGCGCCGGGGTCACGTGCAGCACCGGCTCGAGGAGCCGCACCGCGACCAGCTTGGGGATCCCGTTGGTCAGGCCGACGTTCAGCCGCTGGGTGAAGCGCTGGGTCGACCGCCCCTGGAGCACGTCGGACAGCTCCTGCCCCAGGTCGAAGATCTCGTCGGCGTACTCCTTGGTGATCCGGCCCACCTCCGTCAGCACCAGGCGGCGCCCCACGCGGTGGAAGAGCTGGTTGCCGTTGACCTCCTCGAGCTGCTGGATCTGCGCGCTGAGGGTGGACGGGGCGATCCGGAGCTTGCGGCTGGCGGCGGTGATCCCGCCCTCCGTGGCCACGACCCAGAAGTAGTAGAGGTGATGGTAGTTGAGCCAGTCCGTCACGGAGGGGAGCATGCGGTGCCCGCGCGGCGAGGGTCAATCGGCGCCGAGCGGGAGGGGAGCGGCCGCCGCCCGGGTCCCGGAGCCGCGGTCGGCCGGTCGCGTGGCCGGCTGGGGTCGCGCGAACGGCGGCGGGGCGGCATACTCCGGGCCGGGGGCGACCGTCCGGAGGGCCTGCCAGTGACCGAGGAGCTCGGGGACATCAAGGACATCGTGCGCGCGGCGTACGACGCCCAGGCGGCGCGCTATGGCGCGCACACGCGGCTCCAGAGCGCCAACCTCGATCACCTGATCGCGCGGCTGTCGGCGGCGGCGGGCGGGCGTCCGCGCGGGCGCTGGCTCGACGTCGGCTGCGGGACGGGCATCCTGGCCGAGCGGCTCCGCCAGGGGGGCTTCGCCGCGCCCGAGCACGACGCGCGGGCGTACGTCGGGGTCGACCTGTCGCCGGAGATGATCGCGC
>SBGO01000706.1 GCA_006226565.1 Deltaproteobacteria bacterium
CGCCCTCCGCATCGCGCGCCACCGGGCGCTCCTGCAGCTCACCGCGCGCGAGCTGACCTCCGGCGACCCGCTCGCCACCGGCGCCGATCTCGCGGCCTTCGCCGCCGCCGTCCTCGAGGTCGCCGTCGAGGCCGTGACGCGCTGGCTGCGGCCGTCCTTCGGCACGCCGCGCACCACGACCGGCGAGGTCTGCGCGCCGGTCGTGATCGGGATGGGCAAGCTCGGCGGCGGCGAGCTCAACTACTCCTCCGACATCGACGTCATCTTCGCCTACGCCACCGACCACGGCGGCACCGACGGCGCCGCGGGGCTCGGCCGCAAGGTCGACCTCCACACCTACTTCTCGCGCCTCTTCTCGCAGGTCGCCCACCTGCTCTCGCATCAGACCGACGAGGGCTTCGTCTTCCGGGTCGACCTCGATCTGCGCCCCGAGGGCCGCACCGGCCCCATCTGCAACAGCCTCGAGGGCCTCGAGCGCTACTACGAGAGCTTCGGGCACGCCTGGGAGCGCCTGGCGTGGATCAAGGCGCGCCCGGTCGCCGGCGACCTCGACCTCGGGCACGAGATCATCGGCGCCCTCACGCCCTTCGTCTTCCGAAAGCACCTCGACTACGCCTTCGCCGACGAGGTTGGCGCCATGAAGGCGCGCATCGACGCGCTCGGCGCGCGCCTCGGGCGCCAGGACGGCTTCAACGTGAAGCTCGGCCGCGGCGGCATCCGCGAGGTCGAGTTCGCCGTCCAGACGCTCCAGCTGACGTGGGGCGGCAAGCTCCCCGAGCTCCGCGCCCAGGACACGAAGACCGCGCTCGCGCGCCTGGCCCTCGCCGGGCTCCTCGAGTCGGGCGAGGTCGACGCGCTGCTCGGCGCCTACCGCTTCCTGCGCCGGGTGGAGCACGCCCTCCAGCTCGCCGACGACCGCCAGACCCACCTCCTGCCGGGCGACCCCGGGAGCCGCCGCCGCGTCGCGACCCTGACCGGCTTCAACGCCGACGACGGCGGGGTCGCCGCCTTCGAGCAGGCCCTCGCCCAGCAGCGCCGGCAGGTGCGCGCCGCCTTCGAGGCGGTCGTCGCCGGCGCGGCGCCCGAGCACGCCACCCCCGGCTGGTCCCAGGCCTTCGCCGTCGCCCTCGACGTCGCCGCGGGCGATCCCGCGCGCGAGGACGCCCTGCGCGAGCTCGGCTTCCTCCGCCCGGAGACCTCCCGGCGGCGCCTCGACGCGCTCATCCGGCGGCCCGACAGCCCCTTCCACCCGCGCGCCGTCGCCCGCGGGGGCGGCCTCGCCGAGAAGATCGTCCAGGCGGTCGCCACCACCGCCGACCCCGACGCCGCCTTCGGCCACATGGAGACGCTGCTGCGGGCGCTGCGCCACCGCAAGGTCGAGCTCGACCAGCTCGAGCAGGACCCGCGGCGGCTCCGCATGCTCGCGAACCTCTTCGGGACGAGCCACTACCTCTCGCGGCTCCTGGTGCGCTCGCCCGGGCTCCTCGACCGGCTGGTCTTCGACGGCAGCGAGCCGGCCGTTCGCACCGGCCCCGAGATGGCCGCGGCGCTCGCCCGCGAGCCCCGCGTCGACGGCGACTGGGAGGAGGTCCTCGGCGCCGTCCGCCGCTTCCACCAGGCCGAGACGCTGCGCATCGGCTTCTTCGACCTGGCGGGCCTCATCGACACCGCGTCGGTCGGCCGGCAGCTCTCCGACCTCGCGGACGTCATCCTGACGCGGGTCCTCGCCGCCGCCGCCGAGACCCTCGACGACCCGGAGGCCGCCGGCGCCATCGGCGTCATCGCCATGGGCAAGCTGGCCGGGCGCGAGCTCGGCTACTCGAGCGATCTGGACCTCGTCTTCGTCCACGCCCCCGAGGCCGACCCCGTGGCCGTCACGCGCCTCGCCCGGCGCTGCATCACCGGGCTCGTCTGCGCGACGCCCGAGGGCACCCTCTACGAGATCGACACGCGCCTGCGCCCGAGCGGCAACCAGGGGCCGCTGTGCGTCACCGCCGAGCGCCTGCTGAGCTACCACCGCGGCGACGAGGCCGCCGTCTGGGAGAAGCAGGCGGTCCTGAGGAGCCGCGCGGTCCTCGGCGGCGCGCCGGTCGAGGCGCTCGTCGCCACGCTGCGGCGCGAGGCCCTCGGGGCCCTCGCCGGTCGCTCGGAGGACGCCGTCGCGGCGGTGGACGGGATGCGCCAGCGCCTCCTCGAGGTGGCCCGTCCCTTCGATCTGAAGCTCGGCGCCGGCGGGCTCGTCGACGTCGAGTTCCTCGTCCAGCTCCTCCAGCTCACCCTCTCCGGCGCGGCCGTCGAGCAGGCCCGCGCCGGGCACGCGGCCGGCAGCCCCAACGCCGCCGAGGCGCTCCGCGGGCTCGCCGAGGTGGGGCGCCTCGACCCCGAGCGCGCCGCCGCGTGCGGTGAGGCCTACGCTTTCGTGCGCCAGCTCGAGAACCGCCTGCGCCTCGTCGAGGACCGCGCCGGGGCGGTGCATGCGCTCCTCGCGGAGGAGGAGTCTGGCGGATCGCGCGGCATAGACTTGCGCCTCGCCCGCCGGATGGGCTACGGGGAGGGTCCCGGCGCGCGAGCGGAGGACACGCTCCACGCGGACCTCCTGCGGCATCGCCGGACCCTCGCCGACTGCTATTCCCAGACGCTTCGGAGCACCCGGAATGATTGAGAAGGCCCCCTGGATCTGGTTCGACGGCAAGCTCGTTCCCTGGGACGAGGCCAACGTCCACGTGCTCACCCACACGCTCCACTACGGCCTGGGTGTCTTCGAGGGCATCCGCGCCTACGTGCGCGAGGACGGCCGGAGCGCCGTCTTCCGCCTCGACGAGCACCTCGAGCGCCTGGTCAAGGGCGCGGCCATGATGACCATCCCGCTCGAGTACGACGTGGCCACGCTGAAGGCGGCCACGATCGAGACGCTCGAGGCGTGCAAGCTGCGCGCTTGCTACATCCGGCCGCTCGTCTTCGTCGGCTACGGCGCGATGGGCGTCGCGGCGATGAAGAACCCGACCCACACCGCCATCGCGGTCTGGCCGTGGGGCGCCTACCTCGGCGACGAGGGGCTCGCGAAGGGCGTCCGCATCAAGACGGCGACCTTCGCCCGCCCGCACGTCAACAGCCAGCTCCACAAGGGCAAGGTCTGCGGCCACTACGTCAACTCGATCCTCGCCAAGCGCGAGGCGCTGATGGACGGCTACGACGAGGCGCTCTTCCTCGACACCAACGGCTACGTGTCCGAGGCGAGCGGCGAGAACGTCTTCGCGGTGATGAACGGCGTCATCTACACGGTGCCCTACGGCGGCCCGATCCTCGGCGGCATCACCCGCGGCACGCTCATCACGCTCGCGCGCGAGATGGGCTACGAGGTGCGCGAGCAGGTCCTGACCCGCGACTTCCTGTACCTCGCGGACGAGGTCTTCATGTGCGGCACCGCCGCCGAGGTGACGCCGGTCCGCGAGATCGACCGCCGCACCATCGGCATCGGCGCGCGCGGCCCGGTCACCGAGGCGCTCCAGAACCGCTACTTCGAGGTGGTCAAGGGCGCGGACGAGACGCACCCGGAGTGGCTCACCTACTTCGACGTGGAAGCTTGAGCGACGGCGAGCAGCACTACCTCGCGCTCGCAGCCAAGGTCGACGCGTTCTTCGCGCGCGTCCGGGAGCGATACCCGGGCGCGCTGCGCTGCGATCTGGGCTGCAGCGCGTGCTGTCACCAGCACCTGACGGTGGTCTCGAGCGAGTTCCGGCGCGTCGCCGCGGCGGCGCTGGTGCTCCCGGAGGTCGCCCGTGATGCGCTCCGCGCGCGGCTCGACGCCGGTCGGGACGATCCGCGCTGTCCGCTCCTCGACGACGCGGGCGCGTGCCGGGTCTACGCCGCCCGTCCGCTGATCTGTCGCAGCCATGGCGTGCCGGTCGCGGTCCCCGCGGGGCCCGAGGGCGAGGCGACCCGCCGCGACGTCTGCCCCGAGAACTTCAGCGCGGGGCCGGCCCTCGACGACCTCGACGCGGACTGCGTCCTCGACGTATCGCACCTCGATCGCGTCCTCGGTGTCATCGACCACCTCGCGGGGGGCGATGGCGGGCGCGTGGATCTCTTCGACGGGCTGCGGGCGCTGCTCGCGCCCCAGCACGCAGGGTAGGCTCATGTCCGGCAGCAGCACCACCAGCGTCATCGCGGGCGTCAGCGCCAACGTCCTCGTCACCATCGCCAAGTTCGTCGGCTGGGGCTTCACCGGCTCGTCGGCGCTCCTGTCGGAGGCGATCCACTCGGTCGCCGATACCTCGAACCAGGCGCTGCTGCTGCTCGGCCTCAAGCGCTCCCAGCGCCCCGCCGACGCGCATCACCCCTTCGGCTACGGCCGCGACCGCTTCTTCTGGGGGCTGGTGAGCGCGCTCGGCATCTTCTTCGTGGGCGCCGGCGTCACCATCATGCACGGCATCGAGGCGCTGCTCGACCCGCACCACGTCGACTACGGGCCGGTGACCTGGATCGTCCTCAGCATCGCGCTGGTCCTCGAGGGCGCCGCGCTCGCCGTGGCGCTCCGCGGCGTCGCCCACGACGCCAAGAAGGCGGGGATGTCGCTCCGGCGCTACATCACCGAGGGCAAGGATCCGACGGCGCTCGCGGTGATCCTCGAGGACGGTGCGGCCGTGCTCGGCGTCCTGATCGCCGCGGTCTGCATCATCCTGGCCGAGGTGACGGGCGAGCTCTTCTGGGACGGCCTGGCCTCGATCCTCATCGGCGTCCTGCTCGCCTTCGTCGCCATCTTCCTCATCGCGAAGAACCGCGCCTACCTCATCACCAAGGCCATCGACGACGACATCGCCGTGAAGGTCCGCGCCATCATCGAGGGCGACGACGCCGTCGAGAGCATCTCGTCCTTCACCGGGACCGTGCAGGCGATGGGCAGCTACCGCATCGCGGCCGACATCGACTTCGACGGCAGCCGCATCGCCGAGAAGATCCTCACCCCCGAGGACCTCGCGGCGGTCCGAGGGGCCACGGACGACGCGGCGCTCACGGCGTGGCTCGGCACCTTCGCCGAGCGCGTCATCGACGGGGTCGGCGACGAGGCCGACGAGATCGAGGCCAGGATCCGCGCCGCCGTCCCAGAGGCCCAGTACGTCGACCTCGAGCAGGACTGAAAGTGTGATGAGGTGGGGTCAGACCCCACCTCATCACACTTTCGGCGGCGGGCCGCGGGCCAGTGGGAAAAGTGTGAAGTGACGGGGTCAGACCCCGCTTCATCACACTTTCCTCACTGGGCCGTGAGGAACTCCACCATCTGCGCCTGGGCGGCGGCCGTCCCTTCGGGGTCGCTCCAGTCGAGGAGCATCTGGTGGACGCCGACGAAGCTCGCCACGCCGTCCACCGGGAGCGCCGCTCCCTCCCAGCTCGGCAGCCCCGTCTCCACCTCCACCGGCGGGATCTGCGGGAAGTCCCGCGGGTCGTCGACCCCGGCCGCGAGGGCCTGCACGAGCCGCGTGTTGGTCGTGTTGGGCACCACCAGGTCGTTCAGCGCGAGCTGCACCAGGACCCGCGGGCGCGCGTTGCCGAGGTCGCCCGACAGCACCGCCGGCGCGTAGGTCAGCGGGTCCACCGGCGCGAGCACCGTCTCGGCCACGCGGTCGAAGAGCTGCCGCGCCCCGTCGTCGGGCAGCATCGCCCGGGTCTGCCCGGCGAGGAGCCCGAACCCGGGCGCGTTCGCCGTCAGATAGATGAGCACGTCGATGTCGCCGTGCAGCGCCGGGCTCTCCTCGAGCACCTGGAGGAGGCTCCCGCCGGGGACCGAGAGCACGACCCGGTCGACGTCCGGCGACACGGCCGCGATCATCGTCCCGAGGATCGACCCGAGGCTCTGCCCCACGAGGTGAATCGCGCCGTAGTCGTCCGGCGTGCCGTCGCCGTCGAGGTCGATGAGCGGGCTCTCCCCGTTGGCCGAGGCCAGGATTCGGATGAGCGCCAGCTCGTCCACGATGGACTGCCGGAGCTTGTCACGCGTGCGCGCGAGGAACGTCGGGTCGATGAACGGGTCCGGGAAGCGCTGCCCCCCGGCGGCCAGCACGGGGTCGACCTTCGCGCCGAAGTCCCCCTCGGGCACGGCGATGTCTCGCTGCCGCGCGCCGTGCTGGTAGAAGTCGATGGCGATGACCACGTGGCCCGAGGCGCAGAGCGCGTTGGCGGCGGCGAGCCAGTCCTCCTTCTGGCGCGAGATCCCGTGGAGCGCGACCACCACCGGCGGCGGGTCCTCGCTCGCCTTCGGGAAGATCGCGAGGTACGGGACGATGCGGCTCGGCGCCGAGGTGGACAGGGACAGCGGGTTGTCGGTCGTGAAGTCGATGAGCGGGTTCCGCCCCAGGAAGGTCCCGTTCGTGTGCAGCGCCTGCTCGTCGTAGATCGTGTCCGAGACGAAGTTCGGCGTCGCGAGCGCGCCGACCACGACGCGGTCGATGGCGTCGGTCGGGAGCCCCGGGCCGACGAGGTCGGCGACGAGGCGCGCCACCTCGTAGGGCGTCGCGGCGACCACCTCGGCGTCCCCGGCCGCGATCTCCCGCTCGCCGGCCGGGTGGAGCGGCGTGATGTCCAGGAGCGCGTCGTCGCCGTCCCGGTCCACGGCGAGCTTGCCGTCGACGTAACGCGCGAGGAGCGCGAGCTGGTCGGTGTCCTCGCCCACCGTGAAGGTGAAGAAGGCGATCGTGTCGGTGCGCGCGCGGACCGCGTCGTCGACGGCCGCGACCGCCCCGAAGGCGCCGTCGGTCAGCGCGTCGCCGTCGCGCTGCACGCGCGCGTAGTCGTCGGAGGTCGTCACCGTCGCGCCGTCGCGGGTCCGCACCTCCCCGGCGAGGACGACGACGGCGTAGCTGCCGGGCGTCCACGGCGCGGCCGGCGTGACCGTCACGGTGTTGGTGTGGCGCTCGACCGTGGCCCGCCCCAGCGTCACCCGCCGCGGCGGGTCGCTGCTGACGCGGTAGACGCGGATGGCGTCGGTCAGCCCGTCGGCGTCGATCCAGCCGCCGGCGTCGTCGGGCGAGGGCGTGAAGGGCAGGCGGATGGCGGTCGCCGCGCCGAAGCCGTCGCGGTGCGTGTCCCCGAGCTGATGCAGGAAGGGGAGGGCGGCCAGCTGCCGCTCCGAGAAGGCGTCGAGGACCTCGTCCCCGCGGTACTGGTCGGTCGGGTAGACGTGGCCCGTCAGGTCCTCGGCCGCCCGGTCGAAGCCGATCGCGATCGTGCGCTCCTGGCACGCGCCCAGGGCGAGCACCACCACGAGCCCCAGCGCCTTGCAGCTTCCCCTCACGTCCACCTCCGACCAGGACACGAGGGTACTGCATTCGCCGCGGCACTTCATTCGATCGTGATGCGCACCGTGGCCTCGACGACGATCGGGTCGCCCGGGCCGACGGCCACGGCCCCGAGCCCGTAGCGCCCCGGCGGCGCCGTCCACCGCACGCGGCCGGCGAACGCGCCGTCCTTCACGGGCAACTCCAGCGCCGCGACCGCCGTCCCTCCGTCGGGTGGGATCAGCAGGAACCAGACCGCGTCCGCGCCCGGCGCGCTGCCCCGCGCGGTGTAGGCGCGCCCGGCCTCGAAGAGGCGCGCCGGCAGCCCGTCGAGGGCGCGCACGCCGCTGCCCGCGAAGGCGTCGGCCGGCATCGCGCTCGGGGCGCCGTCGACGACCAGGGCCGCGCCGTCGTGGGGTCCGGCGGTCACCACCGCGTCGCGCTCCGGCAGCAGATCGCAGCCGCCCCCGTCGGGGTCGACGAAGCGCGCCGGCAGGCTCTCGCTCCAGGCGTTCTCGAGGGCGAAGTGCAGGTGCGGCCCGGTCAGCTGCCCGCTGAGCCCGGTGCGCGCCAGCAGATCGCCGGCGAACACCGGATCCCCGGGGGCCACCACGGCGCTCGCGGCGGCGAGGTGGACGTAGCTCGTGAAGAGCCCTCCGCCATGGTCGACGAGGACGAAGTTCGCGTCGCCGCGGTAGTCGGCGTCGGCGCCGAAGCGCGTCGAGTCGTCGCGGACGTAGGCGACGACCCCGGGCGCCGCGGCGTGGACGGGGCTCTCCTCAGGGAGCGCGAAGTCCCAGGCCCAGCGGTCCGCGCCGAGGTGCGTCGGGAGCTGGTCGTTGCCCTGGGACACCCGCGCGGAGGTGCCCGGCGCGAGCGGGAGCGCCAGCGCCAGCGGGACGGGCTCGCCGCTCGCCTCCGCGGCGACGTAGAGCGACGGCGGGGCGGGGGCGAGGGCCGCGTCGGGGCACGGGTGGTCCGCCGGGATGGTCGGCGGGCCGCCCACGTCGGCGTCGCATCCCCAGTCCGTCGCGCCGAGGAGGACCAGGGCGACGGCGCTGACCACGAGGCGCCGCATCGCCTCAGCCGGGGGACTCGAGCAGGATCTTCTCGTAGCTCCGGATGCGATCCCGGAGCTCCGCCGCCTTCTCGAACTCGAGCGCCTGCGCGGCCGCGAGCATCGACTTCCGGAGCCCGGCGATGAGGCTGTCGAGCTCCTTGGGCGACAGCGCGGCGAGGCGCAGATCGTCGTCGGTGCGCTTCTTCTTCGCCTCGGGGTCGTACTCCTCGGCGCGCGGGCCGGCGCGGAAGGCCCGCGAGATCGACTTCGGCGTGATGCCGTGCGCGGCGTTGTAGGCGAGCTGGATGTCCCGGCGCCGGTTGGTCTCGTCGATGGCGGCGGCCATCGACTGGGTGACCTTGTCGGCGTACATCATCACCTTGCCGTCGACGTTGCGGGCGGCGCGGCCGATGGTCTGGATGAGGCTCCGGGCGCTGCGCAGGAACCCCTCCTTGTCGGCGTCGAGGACGGCGACGAGGGCGACCTCGGGGATGTCGAGCCCCTCGCGGAGGAGGTTGATGCCGACGAGGACGTCGAACTCGCCGCGGCGCAGGGCGTCGATGAGCTCGATGCGCTCGAGGGTGTCGATGTCCGAGTGCAGGTAGCGGACCTTGATGCCGAGCTCCTGGTAGTACTCGGTCAGGTCCTCCGCCATGCGCTTGGTCAGCGTCGTCACGAGGACGCGCTGGTCGCGCTCGACCCGGGCGCGGATCTCGCCGAGCAGGTCGTCCACCTGCCCGCCGACCGGGCGCACCTCGATCTCGGGGTCGACGAGGCCGGTCGGGCGGATGAGCTGCTCGACGACGTTCGGCCCGGCCTGCTCCATCTCGTAGTCCCCGGGCGTCGCGCTGAGGTACACGATCTGGCCGACGCGCTCCTCGAACTCGTCGAACTTGAGCGGGCGGTTGTCGAGGGCGCTCGGGAGCCGGAAGCCGAAGTCGACCAGCGTCGACTTGCGCGCGCGATCGCCGCGGAACATGCCGCCGATCTGCGGGACGGCCACGTGGCTCTCGTCGACGACCACGAGGTAGTCGCTCGGGAAGTAGTCGAGCATGACCGGCGGCGGGTCGCCCGCGCCGCGCCCGGTCAGGTGGCGCGAGTAGTTCTCGATGCCGTTGCAGAAGCCGAGCTGCTCCATCATCTCGACGTCGTAGAGGGTCCGCTGCTCGAGGCGCTGGGCCTCGAGGAGCTGGTCGTTCGCCCGCAGCGCCTGGAGCCGCTCGGCGAGCTCCTCCTGGATCGAGACGATGGCGGCCCGGAGCTGATCCGCGGGGGTGACGTAGTGGCTGCCGGGGAAGATCGCCACCGCCGGCATCACCTCGAGGGTCGTGCCGCGGAGCGGGTCGATGCGGGTGATGGACTCGAGCTCGTCGCCCCAGAACTCGAGGCGGATCGCCTCGCTCTCCTCGTAGGCCGGGAAGACCTCGACCACGTCGCCGCGCACGCGGAAGGTGCCGCGGTGGAAGTCGTAGTCGTTGCGCGTGTACTGGATGTCGACGAGCTGGCGCAGGAGGCGATCGCGGAGGTAGGTGCCGCCCTGCTCGAGGTGGATGAGCATCCCCTTGTAGGTCGTCTTGTCGCCGATGCCGTAGATGCACGACACCGAGGCCACGATGATGACGTCCCGCCGCTCGAGCACGGCGCGCGTGGCCGCGTGGCGCATCCGGTCGATGGCGTCGTTGATGATCGCGTCCTTCTCGATGAAGGTGTCGCTCGACGGGACGTACGCCTCGGGCTGGTAGTAGTCGTAGTAGCTGACGAAGTACTCGACGGCGTTGTTGGGGAAGAAGCCCTTGAACTCGCTGTAGAGCTGCGCCGCCAGGGTCTTGTTGGGCGCGAGCACCAGCGTCGGCCGCTGCACCTCGGCGATGACGTTGGCGATGGTGAAGGTCTTGCCGGTCCCGGTCGCGCCGAGGAGCACCTGCGCCGCCTCGCCGTCGGCGAGCCCCTGGAGGAGGCGCTTGATGGCTTCGGGCTGGTCTCCGCGCGGCGTGTAGTCGCTGACGAGCTCGAACGGACGGTGCTGCATGGGGCTCCGTGAGGTCGGCGTGCTGCGCGCGGCGGCTTGCGCAATACGGCTCGGGTGCGTTTAATGGGTGCCCCGAGAACCGCAGCCTACGTTTGCCGTCACGAAGGGTCGAGTCCCGATGTCCGAAAACACCTCCTTGATCGAGTTCGCCTCCAAGGGCGAAGGAACGCTGGTCGCCTTCTTCGAGCAGATGGCCTCCGACATCGGCGATGCCCAGCACGAGATCCTCAACGAGCTCGCCCGGGCCATGACCGAGCGCGGCTGGGTCCAGCCGGTCGACGCGGTGGTCAAGAAGCTCTCCGAGCACACCTCCGAGGAGAAGGTGCAGGCCGCGCTCGCCGAGCTCGAGCACCGCCGCCTCGTGAAGATCAACCGCGCCGAGAACCGCTTCGAGTCGCTGCTCGGCACGCTGTCGGTGACCCGCACGGCCCACCGCGGGCACCTGTCGAGCGGCGTCGACGTCTTCACCTTCGGCGGCTTCGACCAGCTCACGCTCAACCACACCCTGCTCAAGGACGTGGACGTCTTCACGACGTGCGCGAACTCCGGGCAGGAGATCAGGCTCAAGATCGCCGGCGACCAGATCGTCGAGTCGAACATCAGCGGCGTCGCGGGCTTCCTGGCGACCTGGGACGGCAAGCAGCCGCTCGAGGAGGTCGCCGCGAACTCGAACCTCTTCGCGAGCGACGCCGATCTCGAGGCGTGGCAGGAGAAGCACCCCGACATCGACGGGATGGGCCTCCCTGGCGACCTCTTCCTGTGGGTCGGCATGAGCGCCGCCCAGGAGCTCGGGGGCGCCCGCTTCAAGCTCATCGGCCACTCGGAGTAGTGGCTCGGGGCTCCGGAAGGAGCCCGACATCCAGCCCGAACCGTTGGCCCGCGCGCGTCCCGAGCGCGGTGTGTCGTGGCGCCACCGTCGGTGGGCGTCGCGACGTCCTCGGGGACGTCCGCCGGCCCGTTGGCCCGCGCGCGTCCCGAGCGCGGTGTGTCGTGGCGCTGGAGCGGGTGGGCTCTCGCGGAGCCTTCGCGGAGGGCCCCTGACCGACGCGCTCGGGCGAACCGGCCCGGGGATGTCAACCTGCGTCTTCCGGGGGGCGCTCCGCGGCGCGCCGATCTCGCCGGAGATCGGCGTTCTCGCTGTGTGATCGCGAATTGTGGAAAAGTTGACGATCGATCGGCGCGTGTTACCACGGGCGTCGTCGCGCTGATCTTTCGGGCGCGGCAGCCCGCTCCGGGCGCGCGACCGGGGCCCCGATACGACACTCCGCCGGCTTCACCCGGCGGCCCTCGGCCACGCCGAGCGGCCGCGCGGTGGCGCCGCGCCGTGCCAGGAGCCCGCATGTCGACGTCCCTGTTTCCGGTCCAGCGCCGCGCCCCGCGGCAGGACGCCGAGCCCGTGGTGAAGTGGGCCGGTGGAAAGACCCGCCTCGTCCCGCAGATCACCGCCCTCTTCCCCGCGACCTGGGGCCGCTACTACGAGCCGTTCCTCGGCGGCGCGGCGATGTTCCTGGCGCTCCAGCCGGGCGGCGCGGTGCTCACGGACATCAACGACGACCTGATCACGCTCTATCAGGTCGTGCAGAACGACGTCGAAGCGCTCATCGCCGACCTCCAGCGGCACCGCTACGAGAAGAACTACTACTACGCCGTGCGCGCGCAGGATCCGACGCGCCTCGGCCGCGTGCAGCGCGCCTCGCGCACGCTGTACCTGAACCGGACCTGCTTCAACGGGCTCTACCGCGTGAACCGGCGCGGCGAGTTCAACGTCCCCTTCGGCCGCTACAAGAACCCGACCATCGTCGACGAGGACCGCCTGCGCGCGGTGAGCTCGGCGCTCAACGGGTGCACCGTCGCGCACATGGACTACGCCACCGCGACGGCGACCGCCAAGGCCGGCGATCTCGTCTACTTCGACCCGCCGTACTTCCCGCTGACCCGCACGTCGAACTTCACGAGCTACACCGCCGGCGCCTTCGGCCCCGACGACCAGCGCCGCCTCGCCGAGGTCTTCGACGACCTGACCGACCGCGGCGTCGCCTGCCTCCAGAGCAACAGCGACACGCCCTTCATCCGCGACCTCTACAGCCACCACCGCGTCCACACGGTCACCGCGCACCGCGCCATCAGCCGCGACCCGAGCACCCGCGGGACCGTCACCGAGGTGGTCATCGCGAATTTTTGAGCGCGCGCGACTTCCCGGGACTTCCTGCCCGTCGCTTGCCAAGCGGCGCTCGATTGGCTATCGACCTCGCCCACGCGCACAGCCCGGCTGCTCCCCGCGCGGCTCGGGCCGAGCCCAGAAAGCGAGGCCGCGACGTTGCTCTTCGATGGTGATGCGACCGCGACGAGGCCCGACGAGGCGATGATTCCACGCGGCAAGTGGCCGCCGTTTCCGTGGAACCCCGCCGATCTCGACAACCCCCTGATCGGCCGAGACGACGCCCGCCGGAGCCTCATGGGCGCCTTCGAGGACGTCGTCACCGACTGGATCGTCCGCGTCCAGCTCCTCGTGAGCGAGTACGGCATGGGCAAGTCCCGGCTCATGCACGCGTTCGTGGACGACGCCCTCGCGCGCCAGCCGGACACCCGGGTCGTGCGCGTCAAGTGCCCGGAGTCGGGCGGGCGCTACCGCCTCTGGGACGCGATCCTGCGCGAGGCCTTCGCGATCCCCTCGGCCGCCGAGGCCGCCGAGGCCGGCGCGTCGCTCCTGCGCGCGGTCGAGGAGCACGTGCCCGAGGGCGCCGGCGAGGTCACCGCGCTCATCGCCTATCTGGTCGGCTACGACGTGCCGGGACGCCCCGTGCTCGCGGTCGGCGCCGACGAGGACGCCCTGGTCGCGCGCTGCGTCGGCGCGCTGGGGCAGCTCCTGACGGCGATGGCCTTCGCGCGCCCGCTCCTCCTCATCGTGAGCCACGCCAACCGCGCCAGCGCCCGCGACTTCGCCCTGACCAGCGCCATCGAGGCGACGGTCAAGGGGCGCCCGCTCATGATGGTCGTCGCCGGCTCCCCCGAGCTGACCGATCACCTCCCCGGCTGGGACCGCTTCCCGGTCACCCGCCTCGGCGCCCTCGACGCGGGGGAGGCCGAGCGGATGCTCCGGATCTTCCTCACCGGGCTCCACACCCCGGCGCCCCGCGACCTGGTCGAGCGCATCCTCGCCGGCGCCGGCGGCAACCCCTACGCCATCAAGGCGACCGTGCGCTTCCTGCAGGAGGCGGGCGGCATCGCCGTCGGTCCCGACGGCTGGGACCTCGATCAGGCCGCCCTCGCCCAGCTCGAGGTGCCCGAGAACCTCGAGGGCGTGGTGCACGCCCGCATCGGGAAGCTCGCGCCCGCCGAGCGTCAGATCCTCGCCCAGGCGGCGGTGGTCGGTCGCGAGTTCTGGCTCGGCGCCCTCGTCGCCATCGGCCGCCAGGGGGCCACCGGGCTCCCGCAGGACCTCGACGCCGACGTCATCCCCAAGCGGATCCGCCTGATCCTCGCCAAGCTCGTCGCCCAGCGCTTCATCGAGCCCCGGACCTCGCGCCTCATCGGCGAGGAGGCCTTCGTCTTCCGCTCCCGGGTCCACTGGCAGCTCGCGCTCCAGATCCTCCCGGCGACCGTCCGCCAGCGGCACCACCGCGTGGTCGGCGCCTGGCTCAAGCTCCACGCCGGCGACGACGAGCGGCCTTTCCTCTTCGAGCTCGCCCGCCACGCCGAGGGCGCCGGGCTCCCCGGCGACGCGGCCAGCTACCACCTCCGCGCGGGGCGCGTCGCCGCCGCCGAGAACCAGACCCAGGCGGCCCTGCACAGCCTCGAGCGCGCCCACGCGCTGCTGCAGCCCGACCAGATCGCCACCCGCCTCAACGTCCTCTTCGAGCTCGGCGACGTCCACGCCTACGCCGGCGCGACCGACGACGCGAAGCGCTACTACCGCGACGCGCTCGAGCTCGCGTGGCGGATGCGCGCGCGCAGCAAGGGCGCGCGGGCGCTCGTCCGCCTCGCCGAGGTCGAGCAGACCCGCGGCGAGTTCGAGGACGCCCGCGGCCACTTCGACGCGGGGCTCCGCCTCTTCGAGGCGACCCAGGACCAGCCCGGCGTCGCGTCGAGCTGCACCGCGCTCGGCCGGCTCCACTGGATGCGCGGCGAGTTCGACCAGGCGCTCCGCTGCTACAAGAAGGCCGAGCACATCTACCAGCGCCTGCGCAACGACCGCGGCATCGGCGAGGTCGTGCACGCGATGGGGGCCGTCCACTACGATCGCGGCGACGTCGCGGTCGCCGAGGAGCTCTACCAGCGGGCGCTCGAGCTCCGGCGCGCGAGCGACGACCGCCGCGGCCTCGCGCGGACCCTCAACAACCTCGGCATCGCCTGGATGGGGCGCCGCATCGAGGCCTCGGTCGACGTCTGGAAGGAGGCCCTCGAGCTCGCCCACGAGATCGGCGACCTCGGCCTCCAGGCCACCCTCGCCGACAACCTCGGCGAGGCGCTGGTCCTCATCGGGCGCTACGACGAGGCCGACGCCTACCTCGGGCGCGCGGTCGAGCTGGCCGAGCTCACCGGCCGGCGGCAGACCCTGGTGGACGCGCTCCGCAACCAGGGGCTCCTGCGGCTCGCCCTCGGTCAGTACGACGGGGCCGAGCGCGTCCTGACGCGCGCCCGCGGGCACGCCCGCAGCCTGGGGCTGCCGCGCCTGAGCGCGATGGTCGAGCGGGCGACCGGCGACCTCATCATGGCCCGGGTCGAGGCGACGGGGGTCATCGGCGAGGAGGGCTCCCCGGGGGCGCTCAACCGCGCCGAGACCGCCTACCGACACGCTGCCGACGCCTTCGGGCAGGCGGGCTACGACCTCGAGGCCGCCACCAGCCTCGAGCGCCTCGCCGAGATGCTGGAGCTGGCCGGCCGCCGCGAGGAGGCGGGCCTCGAGCGGGCACGCGCCGCGCGCCTCCA
>SBGO01000715.1 GCA_006226565.1 Deltaproteobacteria bacterium
CAGACCGACGCCAACTGCCCGACGGCGGGCGACGTCTGCCTGACGCTCGACGACGGCTCGCGCGCCTGCGGCCGCGACTGCAGCGCCGACAACGTGCACGGCGTCGCCGCCGGCGTGTGCCCCGAGGGCTACGCCTGCGAGGCGGTGGGCGACGGCCAGCAGTGCGTTCCGGTCTCGGGGACCTGCTCGTGCCTGCCCGGAGACGAAGGCGAGACGCGGCACTGCGCGGTGTCGAACGCGGCGGGGACGTGCTCGGGTGTCGAGCACTGCGACCCGACGTCGGGCTGGGTCGGCTGCACGGCGGCGACGCCCGTGGTCGAGACCTGCGACGGCACCGATCAGGACTGCGACGGTCAGACCGACGAGGGCGTGGTGGCGCCGACGACGGCGTGCGAGGCGACCAACACCTTCGGGACCTGCTCGGGGACGTGGCGCTGCGCGGCGGACCCGGCGGGGGCAGTGGCCTGGCGGTGCGAGGCGCCGGCGGCGTCCGCGGATGTCTGCGACCTGGCCGACAACGACTGCGACGGGCTGACCGACGAGGACTTCCGCGACGGCCCGGGCGGGGCCTACGTCGACGACCAGAACTGTGGCGCCTGCGGCGTGAGCTGCGCCGGCGCCATCCCGAACGCCACGGCGACCTGCGCGCTGACGGGCGGCGTGCCGCGCTGCGTGGTGGCGAGCTGCGATGACGGCTGGTTCAGGGCCAGTGACTTCGCCTGCCTCCCGGTGCAGGACTCCCTCTGCGTCCCGTGCGAGACGGACGCCAACTGCCCGACGGCGGGGGACGTCTGCCTGACGCTCGACGACGGCACCCGCGCCTGCGGCCGCGACTGCAGCGCCGGCAACGTCCACGGCAGCGAGACGTGCCCACAGGGCTACGCGTGCGAGGCGGTCGGCGCGTCGGAGCAGTGCGTCCCGACCTCCGGGACCTGCTCGTGCCTGCCCGAGAACGACGGCGAGCTACGCCCCTGCGCGGTCGAGAACGACGCGGGTCGCTGCCTCGGCGTCGAGGCCTGCGACGGCGCGCTGGGGTGGAGCGCCTGCTCGGCGCCGACGCCGGTCGCGGAGGTGTGCAACGGCGAGGACGACGACTGCAGCGGCCTCATCGACGACGTGGTCGGGCGCGGGGACGGCTGCACCATCGCCAACGACGCCGGCTCCTGCCCCGGGGTCCGCGACTGCGCGGGCAGCGCGGCGCTGGTCTGTGTCGGGCCGACCCCGGCCGAGGAGGTGTGCGACGGCCGCGACAACGACTGCGACGGGGACATCGACGCACCGCTGGCGCTCCCGGCGTGCCCGCTCGACAAGGGCGTCTGCGAAGGCGCGACCCAGCTCTGCGCCGGGAGCCTCGGGCTCCTCGCCTGCAACGCCGGGAGCTACGGCGCCTACTACGAGGTGACCGAGGTCAGCTGCGACGGCCGCGACAACGACTGCGACGGCGTGACCGACGGCATCGACCTCGACCGCGACGGCTACGTCGACGCGGCGTGCGGCGGCGACGACTGCGACGACATCAACCCGCTCGTGCACCCCGGCGCCGCCGAGACCTGCGGCGACGCCATCGACAACGACTGCAACGGCGAGACCGACGACAAGGACGAGGACCTCGACCAGCACATCGACGAGGCGTGCGTCGACTACACCGGGCTCCTGCCGGTCGACGACTGCGAGGACGACGAGATCCTCGTCAACACCGAGGCCGTCGAGGTCTGCGGCGACGGCGTCGACAACGACTGCGACGGCAGCGTCGACAACCTCGACGCCGACGGGGACAAGTTCCTCGCGCTCGCCTGCGACGGCACCGACTGCGACGACGACGCGGCCGACGTCCACCCCGGCTCGGTCGAGGTGTGCGACGGCAAGGACAACGAGTGCAACGGCGTCATCGACGACAAGGACGCGGACGTGGACGGGCACGTGGACGTCGCCTGCGTGCTGTACGCGGGGTCGGCGCCGCGCGACGACTGCGACGACGCCAACGTGGGCGTCCGGCCGGGCGTCGACGAGGTGTGCGGCAACGGGCTCGACGAGGACTGCTCGGGCGCCCTGAACGACCGCGACGTCGACGGCGACGGCTTCGTCGACGTGAACCCGCTGTGCGGCGGGACCGACTGCGACGACGGCCACCCGCTCGTCTACCCGGGGGCGCCGGAGGTGCGCGACGGGCGCGACAACGACTGCGACGCCGACGGGGTCGCCGACGAGGGGCTGGTGGGGGCCGGGGCCCTCGTGATCACCGAGATCCTCTTCGACTCCTCGCAGAGCCCGGACGAGAACTACGAGTGGTTCGAGGTCTTCAACCCGACCGACCGCCCGGTGGACATGGCCGGGTGGCACCTGCGCGACCAGCCGAGCTCGGCGCAGGAGGTCGCCATCATCAACCGGAGCGTCGTGGTCCCGCCCAAGGGGTTCGGCGTGCTGTGCCGCACCGGCTCGCCCGAGGGCAACGGTGGCGTCCTGTGCGACTACGAGTACGGCTTCATGCAGCTCGGCAACAGCGCCGACGAGCTGATCCTCGACTTCGCCGGGGCCATCGTGGACGAGGTCTGGTACGGCGGCGGCTGGCCCTCGCCGACGGGCGCGTCCATCATCCTCGACCCCGACGACTACGCTAGCAACAACAACACGGCGGGCCCCTGGTGCGCGCACCCCGCGGGCATCGCGATCCCAGACGGGGACCTGGGCTCGCCGGGCGTGTCGAACGTCTCGTGCACGGCGCCGATCGACGAGCCGCAGGTCACGTCGGTGTGGCCGAGCGACGCGCCGGCCGCCGGCGGGGTGACGGTGCGTATCGGCGGCGCGGGCTTCCTCGGCACGACCGACGTCCGGGTCGGCGGGCAGGCGTGCGCCTCGTTCACGGTCGAGTCCGACGCCACGCTCACGTGCGAGCTGCCCGCCGGGAGCGCCGGCGCGACGACCGTGGAGGTGGTGGAGGGCGGCGCCAGCGACGTGCTCGTCGGCGGCCTCGTCCTGACGCGGGAGGCGTCGAACGGCTCGCAGCTCATCGACGCGGCGCGCATCGTCGCGCCGGAGGAGACGCGCTTCGTGCGGGGGACGTGGTCTCCCGTCCTCGTGGCCGAGGTCGAGGAGAACAGCGTGACCGGCGGCGGGTGCCCGGCGGCGGGCGAGTACGCGCCGGGCCAGCTCCGCGTGAGCGTGGGCCTCGGCGCCGCCTACACGGACCCGCGCACGGACCCGTCCTGGGTCTGGTGGCCGGCGTTCTGCGCGAGCACGGCCGGCGGCGTCGACACGTTCCACGGGACCGTCACCGCGAGCGCCCCCGGCGACTTCGCCGCGGTCTATCGCGTCAGCCGCGACGGCGGCGTGAGCTGGGTCTACGTCGACACGGACGGCACCGCGAACGGCTTCGACGCCGGTGGCGCCGTCCCGGTCCTCGTGCAGTGAGCTGACGCATCGACGGGCGCCGGGCGCCGCGGGGGACCTTGACCGCGGCGCCCGGTCCGGCGATCGTTGACCTATCGGTTCGATACGGGGTGACCACGCCGTCACGCGCTCAGCGCCGTGAGGTTCCCATGAGCCAGCTCCTACGTGCCTTGGTGCTCGTTCTCCTCGGGGCCGGCGCGGCCGGCGCGCAGACCGTCACCGACGTGATGGTGATGCCGGATGTCGCCGAGGTGCATCGGCTCGTGGCCGCCCGGGACGGCTCGATCCATCTCCTCGCGACCCAGCGCGGGAAGACGGATCCCGTGCTCATCAGCGCGGCGCGCCCGAAGCGGCGGGTCGCGTTGCCGGGCGTGGACGCGAAGACCGTGCAGACCATCGCGCTCGCCGACCGCGGCGTCGTGGTGACCTGGGTCGCCGACGGCGTGGTCCACCAGGTCTCGTCGGCGACCGGTCGGGCGCTGCCGCCGCGGCCCGTCCCCGCGGCGCTGATGGAAGACACGCTCATGCTTTCGGTCACCCCGGGGAGCGGTGGTGGCCTGCTGCTCGTCGCGGACCGGTATGGGGACGGCGAGTCCAGGCGGGTCGTGGTGCTGGATCGGCAGGGGCGCGAGGTCCCGATCGACAAGGCGCTCCTCGCGCGCGCGAGCTACATCGCCTTCGCCCGCGACAACGCCTACCTCTGGGTGAAGGTCGGCGAATCCGAGGCGTGGTTCTACTCGGTCGCCACGGGCCAGCGGGTGCCCGAGGGCGCCGCCAAGGGGCTGCGGGTCGAGTCGCCGGACACGTTTCCGCCCTACGACGACGAGAGCGGCCAGGCGTGGGTGACGAGGGGCCGCGCGAAAGGTGAGCTGCAGGTCCGCGACTACCGGACCCAGGACCACGTCTATTGGTCGCTCGTCCCGTTCGAGGGTCCCTTCGTCGTGGCGAAGGACGCCATCTTCATTGCGCGGCCGGTCAAGGGTCGCTGGAGGGTGCAGCGCATTGCTTTCAAGGGTGGCCTGAAGGCTTGGGTAGAGGGCGAGCTTGTTGCGATGCGGGAGGCGGAGCGCCGGAAGGAAGGGCGCGAGTGGGTGGCCAAGGAGCTCGCGGCGCAGGAGGCCGCGCGGGCGGCCGAGCTCGCGCGGCAGGAGCAGGAGTACGTGGAGCGGGCGCGGCTGGCGAAGCAGGCGGCGGACGAGCGCGAGGCCGAGGAGCGGCGGGCGTGGGCGCGGGCGGCCGCGAGCGGACCGACGCCCGAGCCGTCGTCGGGGGGGAAGGCGGAGCGCGAGTCCATCGAGGACGCCGCGCGCCGCCTCGTCGAGGACGCGCGGTCGAAGGGGATGACGTTGGAGCTGAGCCGCTTCGGAACGTCGAACGCCACCACCCCGCTGACCCTCACCGGGCACGTTCGGGGGAAGTTCACCGTGCTGCTGTTGGTCGACGCGCGAGCCGTCAAGACGGAGCTGCGGGTGCGCGTGCGGGAGCCGTCGAGCGCGATCGCCTCGAGCTACGACCAGGCCGAGGAGCGCGGCTGGCTCCTCAACGGCACCAACTTCCACACCGAGGGCGAGTCGGTCGACCTCGTCATCGAGGGCGCCGGCCACACCTACGGCAACGTCTACCCCACCGCGCTCCTGCTCTTCTCGCGCTGACCGACGCGACGCCGTCCCTCGGTCACATTGGGGAGGTGCCGTTGGGCCGGGGACTCGAACCCCCGACCACCAACGGCCAGCCGCGGTGCCAGTGGGCTTCTACGGGCCAACGCTCGGTGGGCGAACCCCAGCCGCCGGAGGCAGACGCGGTGCCCAGATGCCGGGCCGCTACGTCGCGCGAGCGGGGATGGGGGGGAAGTCGTTGGGTCGCGGGGGACTCGAACCCCCGACCATCGGATTAAAAGTCCGGTGCTCTACCAACTGAGCTAGCGACCCATTGGGGAGGTTGTCTATCCGTCGCGCGGCGGCGGGTCAAGGACCTGTGCGGGTTCAGCGAGACTCTTACGGGGTCTCACCACGGGGACCGCGACGGTGACAGGATCAAGGGCTCCGCCGCCCGTTCTTTCTTCATATTTCACTGGACGGATTTTCAGGCTGTCGCGCGCAAAATCGCAGGTCCTCGGCGGATACGGGCGCCGTGGGGCCTCCGCGCGCCGTCAGCGCGCTGATCCGGGAAAAACGCTCGCGGACTCGGCGCGAGGCGCGAAAACGCCGCCAAGGGGCCGCTGGGAGGGGCCGAAGACCCCCGTGGTATAAGAGGGTGTGAACGCATCCGCCCACACCCCGACGAGCGAGACACCCCCGACGACCGCGTGGCTGGAACGCCGCGACGACGACCTTGCGGCGCTGGCCCGAGGCGCCGGCGCCCTGCGACTTGCTCTCGGCGACGGGCTCGCGCTCCTCCGAAGGACCGGCGGCGCCGCCGAGCTGGGCTTTCCGAGCCTCGGCGCCTACGCCCTCGAACGGCTGGGCCGCACACGCCGCTGGGCCGAGGACACCGCCGGCGTCGCCGAGCGCCTCCGCGCGCTGCCCCGCACCCGCGACGCTCTCGCCCGCGGACACCTCGCCTGGTCCAAAGCCGAGCTGCTCGCCCGCTCCGCCAACCAGGAGAACGAAGCCGAGCTCCTCGAGCTCGCACACACCCACACCGTCCGCGCCATGAGGGCGACGCTCATCGCCCGCGCCGCCGGCCTCGACGACGCCCTCGCGCCCACGGTCCCGCCCACGCCGGACGACGCGCCCGAGGACGAACGCTGCGTCCTGCAGGTGACCGTCGATCGCGTCACCGCCTGGGCCTTCGAGGCGACCCGCCGCTTCGTCGACGCCCACGCCGGCGTCGCCAGCGACGAGGTCGTCGTCGAGGCCCTCCTCGCCGAGGGCCTCAGCACCCTCCGCGACCGCCACCCGGGCTTGACGATCCCGCCGCGCCCGCCGGGAGCCTACGAGCCCCGCCACGCCTCGGACGAGCGCGAGCGGCGCCTGGCGGACCTCGAAGCCGACCTCCTCCTCCTCGGGCGGCTGCCGGAGCTCGACGAGCACTTCGGCGAGCTGGTCGCCGAGCACCTCCTCGCGCCGCCGCGCGATCCCGTGGCGCTCGACGCCCACCTGCGCGACCTCAACACCCAGCTCCAGTCACGCGACCGGCGCCTCGGAGCCCTGGCTCGCCGCTTCTGGGACGCCCGCGGCTGGGACCACCTCGGCTATCCGAGCGCCGCCCACTACGCCCGCGAGCGCCTCGGCTGCTCCCTCGCCGCCCTCAAGGAGCGCATCACCTTGGACCGCCGCTGCGCCACGCTCCCCGCGGTCGCCGAGGCCCTCGACACAGGCCGCATCGGGTTCGAGGCCGCCCGCCTGCTCTCCCGCGTTGCCCGCCCCGACACCGTCGGGAGCTGGCTCGAGCGCGCCGCGGAGCGGACCGTCAAGCACCTCCGGGAGGACGTCGAGGCCGTCCAATGCTTCGCGCGCGTCGACGGCGTCGCCAGCGCGGCTGCGCCTCCCGACGACGCCACCGTCGAGGCCTACCTCGCGCTCCAGCGCGTCATGCTCGACGGCACCGTCGCCGACCTCGTCGTCAACGGCCAGCTGTCCGGGGACGCCGACGAGGAGGCCGTTGACCAGGTTTCGGGGGACGCCGACGCGGGCGCCACGGGCCAGATGTCCGGGGACGCCGCGCCGGGCCAGATGTCCGGGGCCGGCTGGGCGCTGGCCGAGAGCACTGGCGCCGTACCGCTCCGGCTCCGACTGACCGCCGAGCTCGCCGCGCTGTGGCAGGTCGTCTCGCGCGCGTTCCGGCGATCGGGCGAGCCCGGGGACTTCCTCGACTTCCTCATCCGCACCTTCTGGCACGTGTGGCTGCGGCGCGACCCCGACCGCGTCGCCTATCAGGACGTCTACGAGCGCGAGCGACACCGCTGCGCCTCGCCGGTCTGCGACAACCGCGACCTCACCCCCCACCATCTGCGCTTCCGGAGCCGCGGCGGCGGCGATGAGCGGTCGAACCTGGTGGGGCTGTGCGTGACCTGCCACATCGAGCTGCTCCACCAGGGCCGACTCCGCGCCGAGCCGCCCGCGGACGACATCCGCTGGACCCTCGGCCGCACCGCGCTGCTCGTCGTGCGCGGGCGGACCCTCGTCGCCGCCGGGCGCTGAGGCACGGCGCCCCGTTGGCCTGCGCTCGTCCCGAGCGCCGCAGCTCGGTGGTGCTACCGCCGCTGGGGCCTCACGACGGCGTCACCGCTCGCGAGGACGGCGTGCCTCAGTCGATCCAGTTGAAGAGGCGGCCTTTGTCGCGCGCCCACCAGATGACGAAGGCCGTTCCCTTGATCATGTCGTAGGGCACGAAGCCCCAGTAGCGCCCATCCTCGGACTGGTCGCGGTTGTCCCCCATCGCGAAGACGTGCCCCTCGGGGACCACGACCTCCGGCCAGTCGGGGTTCGTGTCCTTGTAGCCGAAGTACTTCGTGTAGCCGTTCGGCCAGGTCTCGTGCGGCCAGTCGTCCGAGTCCCGCAGCGTCTGGCAGCGCCCCGCGTTCGACCCGCTCACGAAGCCGACGATGTGCTGCGAGATCCAGCTCCGCCCGTCGAGCGTCTCCCGCTGCCGCACGCAGCGACAGATCGCCGCCGGGTTCTCGGCGTTGTCCCCCTGGTACACCGGACAGTCCGCCTCGCCGAGCACCTCCGTCTCGATGGGCTTGCCGTTGAGCCAGATGACGTTGTTCTCGAGCCGCACGCGGTCGCCGGGCTTGCCGATGACCCGCTTGATGTAGTCCATCCCGTCGTGGGAGTCGTTCGGGTAGTGGTACTCGAAGACGATGATCTCCCCGCGGTCCGGCTGCCCCCAGGCCACCAGCCGCCCCGGCGAGAACGGGATGTAGATCCCGTAGCCGATCTTGTTGATGAACAGGTGGTCGCCGATCTGCAGCGTCGGCATCATCGACCCCGACGGGATCGAGAACGCCTCGATCAGGAAGAAGCGGATGATGAGCGCCAGCCCCACCGCCCACACCACCGCCTCGACGAGCTCCCGCGTCACCGACTTGCGGTAGCGCGACAGGTGCGTCGCCAGCGCGTCGTCCAGCCCCATCGTCGCCGCGTAGACCCTGTCGGTGTCGAGCGTCACGCCGTTCTTGCGCGTCGGCACCACCGCCGTCAGCCGCTCGATCGCCCCCGAGACCTCGCCGCGCCCCGCCTCGCTGATGCGCTTGCCCTTCTTCTTCAGCAGCGTGCGCCCCTCTTTGAGGAGCTCCTTCGCGCGCCGCACCAGCCGCCGCGGCGACACCGGCTTGACGCCCTTGTCCCGCTTGCCGGCCTGGCTCCCGCCGCGCGTCCCGACCTCCGCCATCGCGCTCCCCTCCGGGTCCATGCCGCGCCCGAACGGCCCCTTGCTGTCTCGTCCCGACGCCATCGCTATTCCGTCTTGAGGATGGCCATGAAAGCCGCCTGAGGGATCTCGATCTTGCCGACCTGCTTCATCCGGCGCTTACCCGCCTTCTGCTTCTCGAGCAGCTTGCGCTTGCGCGTGATGTCGCCGCCGTAGCACTTGGCCGTCACGTTCTTCCGGAAGGCGCTGATCGTCTCTCGCGCGATGACCTTGCCGCCGATGGCCGCCTGGATGGCGATCTCGAACTGCTGACGCGGCAGGATCTCCTTCATCTTCTTGCACAGCACACGCCCGCGCGACGCCGCCGCCGAACGGTGCACGATGATGGCCAGCGCGTCCACCGGCTCGCCGTTGATCAACACGTCGACCTTCACCAGGTCGTCCGCGTTGAACCCGATCACCTCGTAGTCCAGCGACGCGTAGCCGCTCGTCTTCGTCTTCAGCTTGTCGAAGAAGTCGAGGATGATCTCCGACAGGGGGATCTCGTAGGTCACCATGACGCGCGAGGGGCCCATGTAATGGATCCCGTGCTGCACCCCGCGGCGCTCCTCGCACAGCTTCAGCACCGCCCCGACGTACTCCTGCGGCGTGTGGATGGTCGCCTTCACCATCGGCTCGGCGATCTCCGAGAGGTTCTGCGGCAGCGGCAGGAGCTTCGGGTTCTCGATCATCAGGGTCTCGCCCTTCGACGTCACCACCCGGTACACCACCGAGGGCGCCGTCGTGATGAGGTCGAGGTCGAACTCGCGCTCGAGCCGCTCCTGCACGATCTCCATGTGGAGGAGCCCCAGGAAGCCCACCCGGAAGCCGAAGCCCAGCGCCCCCGACGTCTCCGCCTCGTAGGAGATGGCCGCGTCGTTCAACGCCAGCTTGTCGAGCGCCTCGCGCAGCGGCTCGAAGTCCGCCGACTCCACCGGGAAGATGCCCGAGTAGACCATCTGCTGCGCCGGCTCGAAGCCCGACAGGGCGGTCGGCGCGGGCCGCTTGGCGTCCGTCACCGTGTCGCCGACGCGCGCGTCGCGGATCTCCTTGATCCCACAGATGATGTAGCCGACCTCACCGGCGTAGAGCTCGGTCATCGGCGTCATCTCCGGCGCCATGATGCCGAGCTCCAGCAGTTCGTAGTCGGCCCCGGTCGCCATGAAGCGGATTTTCTGCCCCTTCTTGAGCTCGCCGCCCATGAGCCGCACCATCGCGATGACGCCGCGGTAGGGGTCGTACCAGCTGTCGAAGATGAGCGCCCGCGTGGGCTCCTCGATCGTCCCCTTCGGCGCCGGCAGGCGCGCGACGATGGCCTCGAGCAGCGCCGGCACGCCGAGCCCGGTCTTGGCGCTCACGTGCTGCGCGTCGTGGGCGTCGATGCCGATGGCGTCCTCGATCTCCGCCGTCACCCGGTCGACGTCCGCCGCCGGCAGGTCGACCTTGTTGAGGACCACGATGATCTCGAGGTCCTCCTCGATCGCCATATAGACGTTGGCGAGGGTCTGCGCCTCGACGCCCTGGGCCGCGTCGACGACGAGCAGCACGCCCTCGCACGCCTTGAGGCTGCGCGACACCTCGTAGGTGAAGTCCACGTGCCCGGGGGTGTCGATGAGGTTGAGCTGGTAGGGCAGCCCGTCGGCCGCGACGTAGTTGAGGCGCGCGGTCTGGCTCTTGATGGTGATGCCGCGCTCGCGCTCGAGCTCCATCTTGTCGAGGAACTGGTCCTTCTGATCGCGCTCGCCGACCGTCCCGGTCATCTCGAGCAGGCGATCCGCGAGCGTCGACTTCCCGTGATCGATGTGCGCGATGATCGAGAAGTTGCGAACGCGCTCACGCGGGACGTGCGCCGGCGGTTTCTGACGGGCCATCAGTTCCTAGTCGATGCTCAGCCCGAGCTGCTGGGGGAGGCGGTCCTTGTGCAGCTCGAGGATGTAGTCGATGCCCTCGCGGATGTACTGCGCCATCGAGGTGCCGGTCGACTGGCTGAGGAGCTTGAGCTTCTCGTCCTGCTCGACCGTGATGTAGATGGTCGTCGCGACCTTCCTCGTGCTGGCCATCGGGTCCTCCGCGGGCGGCGCACCGTACTACAGCGCCGGCGCGCGAGGAAACATAAACCCGATCGCCGGTCTGGCGGTAGCCGGCGCCGTCCGGCCCTCTGGTGGACCCCTCCCGACCGGTCGCGGGACCCCCTCAGCAGAGGGCCGGAAGGGCCCGGAAACCAACCCCCATCGCGCTTGAGGGTGGCGCGACCGGCCTCGGATATGTTACGCGCGCGTGTCTCGTGATGTCGCGAGCCTACCCACGAGAACCCCCAACGGCCCCCGGAGCGCCGGACATGAGCAGCGAAGAGAACCCTGTCACCCCCGCAGACGGCCTCGGGCCCGTCACCGCCGGTCCCGACGGCGTCGAGAAGCTGTCGCGCGAGGCGGCCACCGTCGTCGCCAAGGGCGTCGGCGAGCAGGGCGACACGAGCGCGCCCGACGTCCCGGCCCCGGAGCCGAAGGTCGACACCGGCGTCGAGGTCGCGGAGGACGTCGACTTCGCGGCGCTGATGAGCGGCAAGCCGCGCAACAGCGACGACGAGCCGTCCTTCGAGCCCGGCGACAAGGTCAAGGGCATCGTCGAGGTGGTGAGCCTGCACGGCCAGGAGGTCTTCCTCGACCTCGGCGGCAAGGCGACCGGCTACGTCCTCAAGGAGGAGCTCCGCGGCGAGGACGGCGAGATCGCCGTTCAGCAGGGCGACGAGCTCGAGGGCATCGTGGTCGGCGTCAACTCGAACGGCGTCCATATCAAGGTCCGCCTCGGCTCCGACGTCGACTCCCGCGCGCTGCGCGAGGCGTTCAGCGCCGGGCTGCCGGTCGAGGGCAAGATCATCGGCACGAACAAGGGCGGCTACGAGGTGCTGATCGCCGGTCAGCGCGCCTTCTGCCCCTTCAGCCAGATCGACCTCTACCGCCTCGAGGATCAGGAGTCGGTGGTCGGCCAGACCTTCGCCTTCAAGATCACCGAGATGCGGAGCGGCTCGGTGGTCATCTCGCGCGCCGCGCTGCTGCGGGCCGAGCAGGCCGAGCGGGCCGCCGAGACCGCCAAGAAGCTGCAGGTCGGCGCCAAGATGACCGGCCGCGTGCGGTCGATCCAGAAGTTCGGCGTCTTCGTCGACCTCGGCGGCCTCGACGGCCTCGTCCACGTCAGCGAGCTGTCGTGGGACCGCGTCGGCGATCCGCACCAGGTCGTCAAGCTCGGCCAGGAGGTCGAGGTCGTCGTCCTCGAGATCGATCCCGCCAAGGAGCGCATCGCGCTGTCCATGCGCAAGGCCGGGGGGGACCCCTTCGCCAGCGCCGTCGGCGGCATCCAGGTCGGCGACGTCGTGACCGGCAACGTCGCGCGCCTCACCAACTTCGGCGCCTTCGTCAACCTCGCCCCCGGGGTCGACGGCCTCATCCACGTGTCGGACCTCGCGCACGCCCGCGTCCGGCACCCGAAGGAGGTCCTCGCGGTCGGCGACAGCGTCAAGGTCCGCGTGACCGAGGTCGACCTCGAGCGGCGCCGCATCGCGCTCAGCCTCAAGGCCCTCACCGCCGATCCGTGGGACGACGTCGCCGCGCGCTACCAGCCAGGCCAGGCCGTCTCCGGCACGGTCGAGAGCATCCAGGCCTTCGGCGTCTTCATCAGCCTCGAGCCCGGCGTCACGGCGCTCCTCCCCGCGAGCGAGAGCAACACCCCGGGGACCCCGCTGCAGGTGGCCTTCAAGCCCGGCGACACCGTCGAGGCGAAGATCCTCCGCGTCGAGCCCGACGCCCACAAGATCGCCGTCACCCGGCGCGAGGGCGACCGCCCCGCCGAGGGTGGTGGTGGCCGCCGCCGTGGTCCGGGTGGGCCGGGGGGCCCGGGTGGCCCGGGTGGCCCGGGTGGCCCGCGCGGCGATCGCCGGGGCCGGGACCGCTTCGACTCCTTCGACCAGGGCGACCGGGGTCCCCGCCGTGGGGGCACGCTGGCCTACTCCGACCGGCCCGAGAAGTCGACCGACGCTCGCGGCAAGGAGGTCGGGAGCCTGGGTGAGGCGCTGCTCCGCGCGCTGAAGAAGGGCGACGATTGATGCGTTGGGGGGCACCGCTCGCGCTCTTGGCCGCGGCGGTGCTCGCCTCCGGCTGCCCCGAGTGGCTCGAGGTCGATGACGCGACGGAGGACGACGAGGCCGCCGTCGACGACCTCGCGCTCCTCCAGAGCCACCTGGGCCCGGTCGAGCTGCCGTCGGCGCCGCCGACCGTGGGCGGGCAGGGACCCATCGTCCCCGCCACGCCCGGGCTGCGCGTGCCCGCCGCCGGGTACTGGACCCGTGCGCGGCTCGACGTCGCCGACATGCTCCTGCCCTACACCTGGGCGAGCCTGCTGCGCGGCGAGGAGCACATCACGCTGCGCCTCGAGGCCGTGCGCCGCGGTGAGGACGAGGCCGGCCCGCAGCTCCCGTGGCTCCACGCCGTGATCCCGATTGCGCTGCCCCGCGGCACCGACCAGAGCCAGCTCGACCGGCTCGATCTCGGGCGCGAGGCGCTCGCCGCGGCGACGGCCTCCATCCAGACCACGCGCAACGACACCTGGCTCCTGAGCCTCACCCACCTGCGCATCGATCATATAGACGACAAGCGCATCACGGGCACCCTCGAGGGCGTCGCGCGGCGGGGCTCCCAGGGACAGCGCGAGCGGCGCTTCGCCGCCGGCTTCCTCGCCCTGCGGGCGCAGGACGAGGGCCCGGAGTAGGGCGAGCTCGCCTGTCTCTCGGCTTGGACGGTCGAAGCGGGACATCGCCAATAGTTTGTCAACTGGGCGGGGCGGTGACCGCCGTCTCAGGTTCGAGCTTGAGACTGGACGCCCACGGAACGCCCTTCGCCTTGAGCGCGGCGATGTAGTGCTGCTCGTCGAAGGGTTTCTGGTCGCGCTGCATGGCCCTCAGGACGCGTAGGAAGGAGCGCGTGAGGCAGCGGTAGATGGTGTTCGTCGACTTCCCTCGAGCGCGATAGTAGGACGCGGCGGCCTTGGCCCACGTGTAGTGCGTCACGAGCTGCTTTCCGAGGTAGCCTGAGGTGAGCTGGAGCAGCTTGTCCGTCGCTCGCCGCATCGTGACCTGGGGCTTCTCTTCACCGCTGATCCCGGAGCGCCTCGTGACCGGAGCCGCTCCGAGCATGATCGCCGCGCCGTCTCGGTGCGCTCCGCCGGTCTCTGTCAGAGCGATTGCCAGGCCGGCCGCGATGGTCTGTCCGATGCCCTTCTCGCGTCGGAGCGCCTCGGCCTGCTCGAGCTCGCGGGTAGCGAGTTCGAGATCCTCTTCGGCGGCTCGTCGAGCTGCGACGGCGAGCTCGAGGAAGCGGACTGCGTTACGGATGGCGGTACGCGCGAAGCGCTCTTCGGCCGTCGACACCGCCCCCAGCTCGGTGCCCAGCGCCGCCACGACGCGCTCTCTCATGCCCTTGGATGACCCCTTGACCGCGGCCTGACGTGCTTCGGGCGAAAGCTCGGCCCACGCCGCGGGAGTCGGGGCGGCGGCGAGCGTGCGCAGGAACCACCGCGTCTGGATGGTGCTGTAGGCCAGCTCGAGAGACATCACCGCCGGATGAAAGCGGTTGAGCGCCGCCATGAGCTGGTTGCAGAAGCGGGTCACCTGGCGCGTGGCGCTGCGTTGGTTCGCCAACCCTTGATGGAGGCCACGAAGCTCGCTCGGCAGCTCCCTCACGGCCGCATTGCGGTGGGGGGCGCTCGACAGCATCTGCAGCAAGCTCCTCGCAGATCGACGGTCGTCGGACGCTCCCGACGAGCCCTGCGACTGCCCGTACCGGCGCACCTTCTTGCCATCGAAGAGCAGGACGTTGGCGCCGGCGTTGCGCCACAGGACGACCCAGTACCCATCGCCGTCCTCGATCCCGACCTCGACGTCGCCTCCGCGCTCGCGAACGAAGCGCTCGACCGCTTCGGGCTCTCTCTGCACCTCCGTCAGCCTTTCGACTCCGTTGGCGTCACAGAACGCCACGACGCACTTCTTGCTGTCCCAATCCGCTCCGACTTGAACTGGCATCTCGCACCTCGTCCTTCATGCTAGGGTCAGCATGGCTGCGAGCTGGGGCGCGCCTATGATGCCGGTCGTAGCTGGAACATCGCCAAGGCCCTCGGCTCGCAGCCAACCCACCGGCGTGACGACCCGCTTAGGCCCTCGAGGGGCGGACGAGACGCAACCATCACCGGTAGGAACCGCCACCTCGGCAAGCTACTCCAGGCAACGGCGGCTGCAAAAAGACTCATAGGCGGGACGCCCGCAGTCCGGGAGCTCCCGCTCTCGCTCTCGCTCTCGCTCTCGCTCTCGCTCCCGCACCCGCACCCGCACCCGCTCCCGCTCCCGCACCCGCACCCGCACCCGCACCCGCTCCCGCTCTCGCTCCCGCTCCCGCTCCCGCTCCCGCTCCCGCTCCCGCACCCGCACCCGCACCCGCACCCGCACCCGCACCCGCACCCGCACCCGCACCCGCACCCGCACCCGCACCCGCACCCG
>SBGO01000309.1 GCA_006226565.1 Deltaproteobacteria bacterium
CCACGCGGGCCGGCGGCTCGGGCGGCGGCGGGGCAGGGGCCGGCTCGACGACGACCTCGGCCTCCTCGAAGCTGATCTCGTAGTTGCCGCAGAAGAAGATGTCGCCCGACGTGAGCGTGTGCTCGGTGACACGCTCGCGATTGAAATACGTGCCGTTCGAGCTATTCAGGTCGTAGAGCTTGAAGCTCGACCCGGTGAAGACGACCTGGCAGTGGCGTCGGGAGACCGTGCTGTTCCGCGTGCGGATCTCGCACTCATTGGCGCGCCCAATCTTGACGATCGGGTTCTGCGCATCGACGAAGACTTCGGCCGGAACGCCATCGTCCTGAACAAACCTGAGAACGGCCATGGAACCTCGATCCGCTCTGAATCGCTCAAACTCAGCAAAAGGTGCGGGAAGCCTAACCCGAGGGCGGGTGGTCGGCAAGCGGACTGGGTGGGCCACGGTGCGCTCGATGCCGCAGTCCTGGCCACTCCGGAGGGGCGAGGGGCTGGAGCCCGGTCCGGGAGGCGACCTCTCCAGAGAAAAGTTTACATAATATACATTATCAGACGTTGTTGACGTGGCATGGGTGGCGCGTCCGTCCGCGGGCTCGGCGTCGCTGAGATCGCCTGAGACGCAAGTTTGTCCGTCCGCGCCGGGACCTTGTCCACTTCGCCGCGCTCCGGGCGAGCCACGTACGGACGACGGTCCCTGGTCCAAGACCACACACTGCCTCGCCGCCGGTGTCGCCGCGAACCCACCGCGCTCGGGACGAGCGCAGGCCAAGCCTACCGCCGGTGTCGCCACGAACCCACCGCGCTCGGGACGAGCGCAGGCCAACCGGCCGGCGGACGTCCCCGTCCGCACGCTGCCGTGTGCGGGCTGGACGCCCACACTCCGTGGCCGAATGAGGCCCCCGCCCGGCCACCGCCGGCTCCTCGTGCGCGTGAATTATGTCAACTTTTATCCCGGGCAGACGGCGCGGTCCGAGAGCTATCTATTGACACCGGCAGCGCCTCACGGCATTGCGCCGGCCATGTTCAACGTGACCGAGAGCTGTCTCCGCGACCTGGGCTGGGCCCGCGTCATCCACGCCCTCGCCGAGCGCGCCGCCACCGACCCGGGGCGCGCCGCGGTCGAAGCGCTGCCCTTCTTCGACGAGGTCGAGGACATCGAGCGCTGCTACGACCAGGTCGGCGAGCTCGTCGACCACCTGCTCGCCGGCGGCCGCATCCCGCTCCAGGGGACCTCCGACGTCCGCCCCGCCCTCGCCCTCGCGCTCCGCGGCGGCGTCCTCGACGTCGAGGAGCTGCTCGCCGTCACCGACACCGCGCGCGCCGCGACCGAGGTCAAGCGCGCCCTCCTCGAGCACGGGCCGGCGCTGTTCGCGCTCGGCGACGCCATGCCCAGCGTCGCCACCCTCGCCCACGAGCTCGGCGCCACCTTCGACAAGGCCGGCAACATCAAGGACGAGGCCAGCCCCGAGCTCGCCGCCGCCCGCCGCCGCCTCATCTCGCTCCACCGCCAGGCCAAGGAGCGCCTCGACGACTACCTCGGCCGGACCGAGATCCAGGAGGTCCTGCAGGACCAGTACTACACGCAGCGCGAGGACCGCTACGTCGTCCCGGTCGTCTCGTCGTTCCAGGCCCAGGTCCCCGGGATCATCCACGGGACCTCGAACACCGGCCAGACCGTCTACATCGAGCCGGCCGAGTTCATCGAGATCAACAACCAGGTCAAGGTCGCCGAGAGCGCCGTCGACGTCGCGACCCGCCTGGTCCTCCGCGAGCGCACCCGCTGGGTCGCCGACGAAGCCGAGGAGCTCCAGCGCGCCCTCGACCTCCTCGTCACCCTCGACGCCCTCCAGGCCCGCGCCCGCCTCGCCCTCGACCTCGAGGCCCACCGCCCGAAGATCGCCGCCGACGGCGTCATCGAGCTGAAGAAGGCCCGCAACCCCCAGCTCCTCCTCAAGGGCAGCCGCGTCGTCGCCAACGACATCCGCGTCGAGCCCGAGCACGCCTTCGTCGTCATCACCGGCCCGAACACCGGCGGCAAGACCGTCACCCTCAACACCCTCGGGCTCTTCGCGCTGATGATGCGCGCCGGCATCCCCATCCCCGCCAGCGCCGACAGCGTCCTGCCCGTCTTCGACGGCGTCTTCGCCCTCATCGGCGACGCCCAGGACATCGAGCGCGACCTCTCCACCTTCTCCGGGCACCTGCTCGCCATCCAGCGCGTCCTCGACGTCGCCCACCCCGGCGCCCTC
The DNA here is from genome assembly GCA_006226565.1 of Deltaproteobacteria bacterium. Lineage (GTDB taxonomy): Bacteria > Myxococcota_A > UBA9042 > PHBI01 > PHBI01 > PHBI01. The sequence continues at coordinate 2,250 of SBGO01000309.1, forward strand.
GTGTTGCTCGACGAGATCATCGTCGGCACCGAGCCCACCCAGGGCGCCGCCCTCGCCATCGCGGTCCTCGAGGCCCTCGCCGACCGTGGCGCGCGCGGCCTCGTCACGACCCACTACGAGCGCCTCAAGACCCTCGCCTTCGAGGACGCTCGCTTCGGCAACGCCTCGGTCGGGATCGACACGCGGACCCTCGCGCCCAACTTCGTCCTCACCAGCGGCACGCCGGGCTCGTCGAGCCCCTTCGAGATCGCCGCCCGGCTCGGGATGACCGACGCCGTCCTCGCCCGCGCCCGCGCCATCGCCGGCGGCGACGAGGGCATCGCGGAGGCCGTGCGCCGGCTCTCCGAGGCGCGCCTCGAGGC
>SBGO01000109.1 GCA_006226565.1 Deltaproteobacteria bacterium
CCGTAGCGGAAGGTCGCCCGCGCCACCGAGCCGTCGGGCAGCGGGTAGGCGACCTCGATCTGGTAGGAGCCCGCGAACGGCCGCGGCGGCAGGTCCACCGCGACACGCCCGTCGCGCGGCCGCGCGCGGCCCCGAACGGCCCCGACCTTGGTCTTCGAGCTGAGCACGCGCAGGGTGAAGTCGGCGCCCGCCAGGCTCAGCGGTGCGCCCCCCTGATCGACGGCGAAGCGCGCCGGGAGCGGCTGATAGAGCGGGAGGTCGTCGTCCTGGACCGCGAGGACGGCCCGCAGGCTGCCGTCGGTCACCGCCGCGAGCTCGGCGAAGCCAGGCTCGAGCGCGGGCCGGGGGTGACCGAGGAGCGTGGTGCCGGCGTCGTCGCGACCGTCGACCGCGGCGCTGGACGGCACGTCGCCGAGCGCGGTGATCTCGAGCCGCGACAGGAAGGTCGCGTCGCTGATGAGTTCGCGCGCGAAGTCCCGGATGTCCGAAGACGTGGCGCGCACCCGCACGATCGGCTCACCGGCGATCGTGTTCACGATGGTGACCGTGTCGTCCGAGTGCCAGCCGAGCACGCCGAAGATCTCCCCCCAGCGGACGGCGAGCTCGTCGTCATAGCCCGTGGCCGCCGACACCTCGTAGGTGAAGGTCCAGTCGCGGCCGACGACGCGCAGCGCCGCGGGGTCGAAGCCCGCGTCGGCGAGCAGGCGGCGGGCGCGGCTCGGGAGGTCCTCGTCGCGCCGAGCCGCTGGCGGCGCCTTCGTCGTCGGGGGCGCGACCGCTGGAGCCGGGGCCGTGGCCGGTGCCACCGCCGCGGCGATCGGCTGGGGCGTAGCCTCTACCGGGGGAGTCGTCTCTTCCGGGGCCGCTGGGGGTGTGTCCGGCGCCGTCGGGGCGGCCGGCGGCGGCGCGAGGAAAGCCTCGATAGGAAGCGACGGCTCACCACAGGCCCACCCCACGAGGAGCAGCGCCACCGCGCACGGCCGGTACGTTCGAACGATCCTCACGATGTCCTCCCCATGCGCACCGAACGGGACTCTAGAAGCCGGTGACCACGCCGCGATCGATCTTGTCGAGGCAGCACTCCGAGGTCGCGTCGCCACAGCAGTCGCCCTGCAGGGCCTCCTTCCGCTCGCTCGAGCGCATCACGCGCCGCACCCCGACGCCGAAGTCGGTGCGCTTGGCCTCCTCGCCCTGCGACCACCGGGTCACGTCGGCGAGGCCGTTGCCGAGCATCACCATCCCCTTCAGCGTGCGGGCGCTGTCCGCATCGATCTCGCCGCGCTTCAGCCTGTCGTTGATGGCCTGGATGCGACGCTCGACGCGGGCGACCTCCGCGGTGGTCTTGCGCGCCGCCCCGACGGTCGCGTCGACCGCCGGACCCCTGCCGCCGCCGCGCTCCTCCAGGCCTACGCGGAAGTGCCCGAGCATCGCCTCGACGGCCTTCCCGTCCTTGCCCCGGGCCCAGCTCCACACGCGCGAGACGAGCCCGTCGACGGCCTCGGCCTCGGCGGGGCCGAGGGGCTGCCCGCCCCGCCCCTGTAGGAGCCGCGTCGCGTCCTCGAGGTCGGCGACGAGCCGATGCTTCGTGCGGATGTCGCGGAACGTTTCCTCGAGCTTGGCACGGTCGGTCTCCCCGCTGTCGCGCTTGTAGGCGAGGAACTCGGCCGCGACGGAGGCCCGCACCGCGGGGTCGTCGATCTCGGCGAGAAGCGAGGACAGCGGCGCGCCCGCGGTCATCTTCTGCTTGGCCTTGGCCCGCTGCCGCTCCTCGTCGCCCGCGTCGGGCTCCTTGTCGTCCCCGGCGCCCTTGTCATCGTCCTCGCCGGCGTCCGCCGCGACGACAGGGAAGCTCCCGGAGGCGCGCCAGCGCACCTTCTTGGTCTCGTCATCGCCGTCGTCGAGCCAGTAGCCCGAGGCCCCGGTCGCCGCGACGAGGCCCTTGAGCGCCCCCTCCCCGCGTGACCCAACGCTCGACCGGCGGGTCTCGGTCCGCGGCTTCCCCGGCTCGTCGGCGTTCTCCACGCTGACGGTGACGGCGAGCGAGATGCTGCCCGAATACTCGTAGCGCCCGTCGAGGGTGCCGTCGAGCGGGCTGTAGGACCCGCCGCACGAGGACGACGCCACCGTCCCCTGGGCGGTCACGTGGCTCGGCTTGCCCCCGGTGACGATGTCGCCGTCGGCGTGCATGGAGCCGCTGAAGGTGCAGGTGAAGCGGCCGCCGATGGGGTCGACGCGGAGCCTGATGTTGCCCGTGGCGGTCATGACCAGCCCGTCTCGGGTCTCGGTGGAGCGCCAGGGTCCGGAGAAGGTGCCGACCGCGCTGCGCTCGCCCGGCTCCTCGGCGCGGCCGCTGCCCGGCGGGAGCGCCAGGGCGAGCGCGAGCGGAAGGACGGCCCAGCCACGCACGAGCCGGGGTGTCAGGCGCGGAACGACGGGGAGGCGAGCGGCCATGGCGCGGCTCCGGGATCGATGTGGCTCTCGATGCAGCGCATCATGACACGGCGTCGCGACCCTGACCACGCCCCACCGCCCACCGCCAGGGAGGTCGCACCGGCGCCGGCCGGGGAGGTCGCGCCCGCGCCCGCCGGGAGGCGGCGTAGGTCTCGGACACAGGCGCGCTCTACCGCCGTCACACCAGCGGCCGCGCCTCCCCGGGCTCCGGCCGCGCCCAGGCGTGGCGCCCCTTGGACCAGGTCGCGAGGACCTTGATGTCCTGAACCTGCGCGGGCGGGCAGGCGAGCGGGTCGGCGTCGACGACGACGAAGCTCGCCTCCTTGCCGGGGCTGATCGAGCCGTGCCGCGTCTCGTTGAAGGCGGCGTAGGCGGCGTCGAGGGTCATCATGCGGAGCGCCTGGGCGGCCGTGACGCGCTCGTCGGGGTTGGGGTGGTGCATCGCGGCGTGCATCCCGCGGAGCGGCTCGGCGGCGGTCACGTTGGCGTCGGAGCCGCCCGCGACGACGATGCCCGCCTCGAGCACCGTCTTGATGCGGTTGGTCTGGCGCCAGCGCTCGCCGAGCCGGGTCGCGTACATCCCGTCGGGGCCGCCCCAGAGGGCCTCGAAGTTGGGCTGCATGGCGACGACCAGGCCGAGGTCGGCGGCACGCTCGATCTGCGCGTCCGTGGCGAGCTCGAAGTGCTCGATGCGGTGGCGGTGGTCGAAGCGCGGGCTGCGCTCGAGGGCGTTGGCGTAGGCGTCGAGGACCACCTGGATGGCGCGCGGCCCGATGGCGTGGAAGCCGAGCTGGGCGCCGGCCTCGTGGACCTCGCGGACGAAGCTCCGGAGCGTGCCCTCGGTCTCGTAGAGGAGCCCGCAGCCGCCGTTGTCGGTGTCGCAATAGGGCGCGTCGAGGGCGGCCGTGTAGGAGCCGATGGAGCCGTCGATGAGGAGGCAGCCGCCCATGTGGCGGAAGCCCAGGCGTCGCGCGAAGACGGGGTTCTTCTCCTGCAGGAACAGGGTCACGTCGATGGGCAGGCGGTCCATCTGCTTGAGCATCACCTGCACCCCCTCGTCGCCGAAGAGGGGGCCGCCCTCGAGGGCGTGCACGGCGGTGACGCCCTGGGGCAGCATGGCGTCGACGGCGGCGCGGACGGCGCGCTCCTTGAGCTCGACGGTGTAGGTCCGCGAGATGCGGGTCTTGGCGTGCATGTACGCCTCGCTCCGCAGGATGCCGTTGGGCGTGCCGCTGCCGTCGGTCACCACCCCCGCGATCCGCGACGGCAGCTCGAGGCGCGCGAGCCCCGCGCTGTTGACGACCGCGGAGTGGTAGTCGACGCGGTTGACCCAGACGGGGCGGTTCGGGAAGACCTTGTCGAGCTCGAGGCGCGTGAGCCGCCCGCCGTCCTCGAGCGCGTCCTCCTCGTAGCGGTTGGCGTAGACCCACGAGCGTCGGCCCGGCGGCGCGAGCCCGATGAGCCGCGCCTGCAGCTCGGCGACCGTGCGCGAGCCCCCGAGGTCGACCTGCAGGAGGTCGATGCCGGTCTGGAAGAAGTGGACGTGGGAGTCGACGAACCCCGGCAGCACCGTCTGCCCGCGGAGGTCGACGCGGCGCGAGAGCTCGGGCGGCGGCCCGCTCCCGACGCGCTGGAACCGGCCCCCGAGGGTCGTGAACCAGGTCGCGTGCGGGCGATGCGGGTCGACGGTGTGGACGTTCGCGCCGTGGAAGAGGACCGGGAGTTGGGCCATGGGTGCTCGCGGGTCTACGCGGCCAGGCGACGGCTCCACACGTTCATGTCCTCGAGGCCCCCGCCGATGCGGCACGAGCGGACCATGCGACCGCGCAGCTCGAAGCCGAGCCGCTGAAACGCTACGTTGATACCCGGTTCGACGGCCCGGGCCAAGGTGAAGGCGGTCGGGTAGCCCATCTGCTCGAGGTCGCCCATCAGGTCGGCGAGGATCGCGCGCATGAAGCCGTGGCCGCGAAAGCTCGGCAGCGTGGCGCAGTCGGTCAGCTCGGCGGTGCGCGCGTCGCGCACGAGGTCCGCGCTCGCGCAGGCGACCACGCGGCCGTCGGCCTCGACCGTGCGGAAGGGGACGCCGCTCTCGATGGCGCGCGCGATGTAGTCGGGATCGCCGCTCGGCGTCGGGTACTGGGAGAAGGTCTCGGCGATCAGCGCCGCGATGGACTCGGCGTCCGACACCTCGGCGCGCCGGGTGTCGACCTCGACCACCGCGCCCAGCGTGCCGCGCTTCGCCTCGAGGATCTGCTCGACGCGCGCGACGGCCGCCTCGTCGCCGAGGGCCTCGCGCTGGGCGTCGAGGGCGAGCCCGAGCACGGCGCAGTCCTCCTGGCCGTTGTAGAAGCCGGGCATCACGGCCTCGCAGGTGTAGCCGGTGGCCTCGAGCCCGGCGACGAGCGGGTCGGGCGCGAGGACCACCACGCGGCCGCTGCCGTGCATCTCGGCCTCCTCGCGGAGGGCGTCCCCGAGCGCGGCGCCGTCGGTCGCCTGCGGGTGGTCGCAGCGGACCCGCTCGGAGTAGAAGTCGAGCACCGCCTCGACCTGCTCGCCAGTCGGCAGGGCGATGTCGATCGGCTCGGTGCGCGGGGTGGGGTCGGTGGGGGAGAGGAGCGCGTTCATGGGGGGCCTCTTCGCGCCTCGCCGCGTAGGTCGTGCGGTCACGACGACGGGGCTCGGTCGCTGGCTCGGGGCGATGCGCGCGCAGGGAAGCGCGCCGCGTTCTATGTCGTCAGGTCGGGCTCCGGAGACGACCGTGGCGTGGCCCGTCAGGGCTCACGGCACCGTCGGCAAGTCGAGCGTCGACCTCTATGGTCGGGCCCCCTCTAACGTCTCCCCGAACCAGACGCAAGGAGTTTCGGGCCTCTTGCGGCGCACGCCCCGGGCTCGGAGCGTCACCGAGCCCGCCTCCGCGGGGGCGTATGGCGGCGCAAAGCGGAGGCGTCGCGGCGGCCGCGCGGTGGCCGCGACGCCCCCTCCGCGCAGCCGGCGTCAGGGGATGAGGACGAGCTTGCCGACGGTGTTCCCGGACTCGATGTCGGCGTGGGCGCGGGCGACGTCGGCGAGCGGGTAGGTCGTCACCGGCGGCGCCTGGATGGCGCCCTCCTCGAGCCAGCGGCCGATGTCGGCGATGGCCGGGGCGAGGATGTCGAGGCGATCGAAGAGGTAGGACAGGTTGAAGGCGAGGACACTCTTCGAGCTCGTGGTCATCTCGAGGGGCGAGAAGCGCGGGGTGCGGAGGAAGTCGTAGCCGAGCTTGAGCCAGCTCGGGCGCCCGCCGGACTTCGGCATCATGGTGTGGAAGCCGTAGACGACGAGCTTTCCGGCCTTCCGCAGGTGGGCGTAGCTGTCCTTGAGGGTGGCGACGCCGTTGGCGTCGAAGACGACGTCGTAGCCGCCGGGGGCATGGCGCTCGGCCTCGGCCCAGAGGTCCTGGGTGGACTTGTCGATGACGACGTCGCAGCCCAGCTCCTTCGCCACGGCGACCTTGTGGGAGCGCCCGACCACGCCGACGACGGTGCACCCGGCGAGCTTGAGCAGCTGGACCAGGGAGCCGCCGACCCCGCCGGCCGCGGAGTGGACGAGGCAGACGGCGCCGGGCCGCGGGTGGGCGAGCTCGTGGATGGCGTACCAGGCGGTGAGGAGGACCGCGGGGACGCCGGCGGCCGCCTCGAAGGAGACGTTGGCCGGCTTCGGGAAGACGTACTCGCGGCGGGTCACCAGGTGGCTCGTGTAGCCGTTGAAGAGGGTCACGGCGACGACCTCGTCGCCGGGCTTCACGTCGTCGACGCCGGCGCCGACCGCGCGGACGACCCCGGAGACCTCGAAGCCCGGGGTGATGGGCCAGCCGACGAACTCCTTGGCCGACGCGTAGAGGCCCATCCGGACGATGACGTCGGCGTAGTTGACGCCGACGGCGCGGACGTCGACGGCGACCTCGCCCGGGCCGGGCTCGGCGACGTCGAAGTCGACGAGGGTGAGGCGGTCGTAGCTGCCGGCCTTGGGGATGACGACCTTTCGGCCGCGCTGGGCGGGGGCGGGGGCGGTGGGGCGGCGCGCGGCGGCCGCGGAGGCGCTGGACATCTGGGGGCTCCTGGGGAGGTGCGTGGGGTCTTTCTCTTCCTGGGGGGGCGCGGGTCAGGCCGCGGGGCCGGGCTCGCGGCCGAAGTAGCGCTGGAGGTCGTCGACCACGTCGTGGACGACGCTGCAGCGGAGCTGCTTTCCGACCTTGTGGGTCTCGACGAGGCCGGCGTTCACCAGCTCCTTGAGGTGGTGGGACACGGTCGGGGCGCCGACGTCGAGGGCCTCGATGACGTGCTGGAGGAGGCAGCCGGCGACCCCGCGCTTCTTCGCGTCCTCGAAGTGCGCGTGCCCCTTGGCGCGGATCTCGTCGAAGAGCCGGAGGCGGTTCGGGTTGGACAAGGCCTTGAAGATCTTGGCGAAGTGCTCGTGGTCCACGGGCTCCTCCTGGGGGGTGGTCGGTGCGACGATCCAACAGTTCGACAACTGTCGAAACATCGAAGCGACAGTCAAGCGCGAATCTGCGCGACCGGGTCGAAGAGGTTTGCGCTGGGCGGCCCCTTCGGCGTTTCATGGCGCCGCGCGGCGCGGAGGCCGGGCACATCGGAGGGCGGGATGCGGTGGTCTGGCGTGGTGGCGGTCGCGGTGCTCCTGACGGCGTGCTCGGGGGACTCGGGCTCGGAGCCGCAGAACCCGGAGGCGACCTTCCCCAAGAGCTTCCTCTGGGGGACGGCCGTGGCCGGCTTCCAGGTCGACGCGGGCTGCCCGACCCTGCCCGCCGAGGCGTGCGAGGACCGGAGCAGCGACTGGTACCAGTGGGTCACCGACCCCGACCTCATCGCCGAGAGCGCCACCGCCGTCAGCGGTGAGCCGCTCTCCCACGCCCCCGGCATGTGGGAGACGTACGACGCCGACTTCGCGCGGGCGCGCGACGAGCTGCACACCGGCGCCATCCGCCTCTCCCTCGAGTGGTCGCGGCTCTTCCCCGACGGCGCGGCGGAGCAGGCGACCACCGTCGACGCGCTGGCGACCTACGCCGACAGCGCCGCCGTCGCGCACTACCGCGCCATGTTCCAGGCGGCGCGCGACCGCGGGCTGACGCTGCTCGTCACCCTGAACCACTACACGCTCCCGCTGTGGATCCACGACGGCAAGGCGTGCCACCAGGACCTCGCCAGCTGCGAGGACCGCGGCTGGCTCGACGGCGACCGCATCCTGCCGGCGATCGGCCTCTACGCCGGCTTCTGCGCCAAGACCTTCGGCGACCAGGTCGACCTCTGGGCGACCGTCAACGAGCCCTTCGGGATGGTGCTCGCCGCCTACATCTTCCCGTCGCCCGAGCGCACCAACCCGCCGGGGCTGGCGCTCCACGTCCCCGAGGGCGTGACGGCCATCGAGAACCTCATCCGCGGCAACGCCGCGATGTACGACGCCGTGCACGCGAACGACACCGTGGACGCCGACGGGGACGGCGTCGCCGCCAAGGTCGGCCCGGTCAAGGCGGTGGTGGCCTTCGCCCCCCAGGACGCCGCCAACCCCGACGACCTCATCGCGGTCGAGCACGCCGACTACGTGATGAACCGCGTCTTCCTCAACGGCGTGGTCAAGGGCGAGCTCGACCACGACCTCGACGGCGTGGCGGACGAGACCCTGCCGTCGCTCGCCGGGCGCCTCGACTACCTCGGCATCAACTACTACACGCGGATGCAGGTGCAGCTCCTCGGCGGCTCCATCGCGTCCGGCTACGCCCTGACCGACTTCATGCCGGACCTCGAGAACGGGCTCTTCAACATCTACCCCGAGGGGCTCTACGAGGTCGTGACGGCGATGGCGACGAGCTACGGCAAGCCCATCATCATCACCGAGAACGGGATGCTCGAGCCGACCGACGACGCCGGCGAGACCTACCTCCTCCCCCACCTGCGCGCCCTCCACCGGGCGATGTCCGAGGGGCACGAGGTGCTCGGCTACTTCTACTGGAGCCTCGTCGACAACTACGAGTGGAACCACGGCATGGACTTCCGCCTCGGCCTCTACGCCCTCGACATCGCGACGAAGGCGCGGACACTCCGCCCCGTCGGGGTCCGCTACGGCGAGGTCGTGCGGGCACGCGGCTTCTGAGCGCACCCGCTCCGCCGGCCGCGGGAGGCGCGTCGGTCAGTGGGGCAGGAGCTGCGCGAAGGGCCGGCCGTGCATGGCCGCCTCGAGGATGACCGCCCGCTGGAGCCCCTGGTACCGGTCGCCCACCGCGAAGCCGAGCATCGCCTGCTCGACCGCGTACACGCTCGCCGGCGACGCGGTGGCGAGGCCGTCTGGACCGACGACCTCGGTCCAGACCGCGCTGGGCGTCGAGCGGGCCCGCACGTGGGCCACGAGGGCGTCGACGCCCTGGGTGCCGAGCTCGAAGAGCTGCGCGGGCCACGGCTTCGGCGCCTGACCGAGGTGCGCGTTGGCCGGCAGCGCCAGGGTGGTCTTGAGGAGCTGTGACAGGCGCGCAGCCGGGAGCGCCCCCAGCTTCGTGTGCGCGACGAGGGTCATGGTCGGGCGCACGTAGGAGGGGGACAGCTCCACCCGGACCCGACCGAGCATCGACGCGATCCCCTGCGCCAGGAGCCGCCGCTTGTGGGCGTACGCCGTCACCAGGTGGCCGAGGCGCTTGGCGTCGGCGTCGTGGCCGTTCAGCGCCTCGTCGAGGGTCTTGGGGCGTTGGGCGGCCTTCGCGGCGTCTGCGCCCCCGAGGCCGGCGTTCTTGTTGTTCGCGGCCGGGGCCTGCTTCTTGGCCTTGGTGTCGCCCTTGCCCTTGCCCTTGCCGTGCGCCGCGCCGTGGGGCTCTCCCGCGCTGGCGTGCTGCTTGTTGGTCGCGATGACGGTCCCGGCGCCGTGATCCCCCGCCGGCACGTCCCGCGCGGCGACGGCCCGCCCGACGAGCTCGCCGGGGGTGGGCGCCGTCTCGAGCTTGCTCGACAGGATGCGCTGCCGACCGGAGGCGCCTCCGCCGACGATGACGCGGAACTCGCCCGCCTCGCGGTGACGTCCGAGGAAGACCCGCACCGAGTGCGCCTTGCCCGCCTTGACCCCCTTGATGCCCTGCGCCTGGAGCTGCTGGGCGGTGAGCGCCTTGCCGCCGCCCACGACGACCCGCACCGGGACGCCGTCGATGGCCTGGATCCGGGTCAGGCTGCTCAGGGTCTTGCCGCCCCGCGCCGCCGTGGCGACCCGGGACTGCAGCTTCTGGACGGCGGTGGCCACCTTGGCGACGGGGAAGGACACGCCGTCGATGGAGATCGGCTGGTGGACCGCGGCCAACCGGCCCTGAAGCAACGCCAGATCGTCCTTGCGCGTCCGGAGCGCCTTGAAGGCCTGCTTGTTGCCGATGACGTACATGCCGTGCCCGACGGCGCTGACCATCATGTGATACATGAACTGCGCGTACTTCTTCTCGGCCAGGAGCCGTCGCCCCTGCTCGATGACGTCGGGCAGGGTCAGGAGATAGCCCCCGCGGCCGATGGTCAGCGTCACCCAGTTGTTGAAGTCGGTCACGCGCTGGCCCATGGCGAGGGAGCTCCGCGACAGCCGCGACACCACCCACCACGGCACGCGCTCCGCGCTCTGGAGCGCCGTCTCGGCGCGGGCGAGGAGCTTCGTCTGGGTCGTCAGGAGCCGGGTGGACGCGCCGGTCAGGTAGCCGATCACGGTGGCGAGCCCGACCAGGCCGTCCTTCACGGTGAGCGACTGGTCGCGCGCCTTGACGTAGAGGTCGAGGGCGGTCACCGCGGTCCCGGCCAGGGCGCTGGTGGACAGCAGCGCCCCGCCGACCGCCGCCGCCCCCGCGCCGCCGGTGGCCAGCACCATCCCGACGACGCCGGCCCAGAAGAGCACGTGGTTGAGCCAGGTGCCGTCGCCCTTGTTGAGCCAATCGTGCACCTGCCGCCACCAGCTGGTCACGGCGATCTGGCGCTCGATGGCCACGCCGTCGAGCGCGACGCTGAGCTTCCCCTTGGGGAGCCAGGCGTTGTCGGCGCGGAAGCGATCGAGGAGCGTCTCGAAGCGGCGGCGACGGGCCTCCGTGCCACACGCGCTGCCGGCCGCCATCGACTGGAGGAGCCGCGTCGGGCCCGACACCCCGACGAGGTAGAGGTGCGCCTGCCCCCCCTTCTCGGTGTACATGAAGGTCACGGGCAGGGCGTTGGCGAGCGCCCGCTGCAGGGGCGCGCGCGCCTTGGCCGGCGCGCTCGCGAGGTCGGCGGCGTTGGCCGAGGCGGCGTCCGACAGCCGCCCCTTCACCGTGGCGGTGTAGCTCGCGCCCGCCGCGTGGGCGGTGAGGTCCTTCTGGGTCTGGTCCATCCGGGCGGCGAGCCCGGGGGTGCCGCTCAAGAGGTCGAGGACGCCGCCGAGGACGCGCTCGAGCTGGGGCGCGGCGCGCTTGGCGAGCTGCCCTGGGAGCCACGTCCCGGCCGCGTCCGTCTGCAGGGCGCTGAGCGCGGGGGTGACCCGGGTGAAGGCGATCTGCTTGGACGCGGCGTAGCGCTGGCGGTCCGCCGAGAGCGTCCCCAGCCACTGCTCGAGCTCGCCGAGCATGCGCCGGGCGTCGTGCAGCAGCGTCGGCCCGAGGGACGCCTTGTCGGCCTCCACGGCGCGCTTCGCGCTGGCCCAGCTCTGCAGGAAGGCGGGGGGGAGCTCGGCGTTCGCCGCCAGCTTGATGACCGCGGCGACCTTCTCCGTGCGCACGAAGGTCCGGGCGACCGCCTGGCCGTCGCCGAGCTGGTTGGAGTCGAGCTGGTCCGGGAGGGCGGGCAGCCCCTTGGCGGGCGCCTTCGCGCCGGCCGCTCCCTTCGCCTGCACCGGGCGCGGGTCGGTGCCGCCGCCCGGGGTCAGCAGCGCCTGCCCCCCCGCGAAGTCCGTCCCCCGCAGGGCGGGGCGCAACGCGCCCTGGGTGGTGCCGCCTTTCTGGCTCTGCTTGCCACCACGCGACGGCGCAGCCGTCGTCGCGGGACCCGGACGAGTCTCGACGTGTGCATCGGCCATGATGTTGCTCCGTGCCCACGAGCCTACACCCGCTCTGCCCTCCGTCGAGCTTGGGTCAGAACCGCTAGGAGCAAGGCGCTCCATCGGGAATCGCCGGCGCGAACCCGACCCCCCGGTCGGATCGGACCGGCGCCCACGCGCAGGAAATGTGAAGTGATGGGGTCTGACCCCGCAACTTCACATTTTCATCAGTCGCCGCCGCAGTAGCCGACCAGCTCGATGTAGGCGCGGCCGGTGGCGCTGCCGGAGACGACCGCGGCGCCCTCCCAGTACGCGATGGGATCGGCCTCGACGACCTGATCCTCCTGCACCGGGTCGACCTCCAGCGTGATGTCGCCGACGGTGACGCGCCAGCCGATGGGGTAGCTGCAGGCGCTGCCGGGCTTGCTCCAGTGGAGCTTGGTCTCGACCTCGATCTCGCCCGGGGCGTAGTGGGTCACGGAGCAGTCGGCGTGGGTCAGCTCGGCCAGGGTGACGAGCCCACCGTCCGCGGTCGGCAGGCGGTAGACCATCAGCTCGCGGCCGTCGTCGAGCTGCGCGCCGAGCCAGTCCCAGCGCAGCGCCCCGCCCGGCGGCGCCAGGACGCCCCACTGGTGGTCGAACCACGCCGTGCCGGTCACGGCGAGCCGCTCGCCGCCGACGTCGAGGGTCCCGCTCGCCTTCATCCGCGGCCGCGCGTAGTACCAGGTGTAGACGCCGCTGCCGTAGTCGTAGAAGCCGTTGCCCTGGCGCACGACCGGCCCCTTGACGTCGTCGAGGGTGAGCGAGAGCGCGGCGTCGTCGAAGACCGAGTCGAGGACGTCGTGTCCGTCGAGCGACGCCACGCCCGAGGCGCCGAGCGCCTGGTCGATGCCGCCGACCGCCGGGATCGGCTCCTCGGCGGCGAAATCGACCGTCTGCCGGAAGCGGCCGGTGCTGGGATCGGAGAGCGTCCGGTGGCCGACGACCACGCCCGCCCCCGGCGGCCCGACGTAGAGCAGCGTCACCTGGAAGCCGAACCAGCGACCGTCCTCGGCCTGGAGGTGGCCCGTCCAGTAGTACCACTCGGTCGGCTCGGCGTGGCGCGCGTCGTCGGCGGGGAGCGCCACCGCGGAGTCGTCCGGGAGCAGGCACAGCCCGGCGACCGTCGTGTCCGGGGCGCCGCTCGAGGCGGCATCCGCACACGCCGCGCCGCCGATGGCGAGGAGGCCCGCCATCACCACACGCAGGCCGGAGGTGAGCATGGGGGGACGTTAGCAGAAGCGGGTGCGTCACCGCCAGACGCGGCGCGACCGGGCGTGCACCGACCCGGGCGCCGCGCTATGAAGGCCGAACCTCGACCCAGGAGAGACGCGATGCCGAAGCCCCGTTTCCTCTTCGCCCACGGCGCCGGCGCCGGCTCCGGGAGCGACTGGATGCGCGCCTGGGCCGAGCGGCTCGGCGCGATCGGGCCGGTGACGCCCTTCGACTACCCGTACATGGCGGCGGGGCGGAAGGCCCCCGACCGACTGCCGAAGCTCATCGCCGCGCACCGCGAGCAGCTCGCCGCGCTCCGCGACCAGGGCGACGGCCCCATCGTGCTCGTCGGCAAGTCCATGGGCTCGCGCGTCGGCTGCCACCTCGCCCTCGAGGAGCCCGTCGCCGCCGTCATCTGCCTCGGCTACCCACTCCGCGGCATCAGCAAGAACGCCGGGCTCCGCGACCAGGTCCTGCTCGACCTGCGGGCCCCGGTCCTCTTCGTGCAGGGGACCCGCGACCGCCTCTGCCCCCTCGACGAGCTCGCCGCCGTCCGCGCGCGCATGACCGCCCCGAGCGCCCTCCACGTCGTCGAGGCCGGCGACCACTCCCTCGTCACCACCAAGGGCCACCAGAAGGCGACCGGCACGACCCAGGAGGACGCCGACGCCGCCGCCCTCGCCGCCATCCGCGCCTTCGTCGCCGAGCACGCGGTCCGCTAGCGCCCAGCGCCGCGGCTCACTCCGCGGCGGGCTTCTTGAACCGGAGCACGAAGCGGTCGCTCGTGCCACGGCGCTCGCCCGACCCGCTGGGCGACGCGTCCCAGTCCCGCGGGTCGTCGGGGTTGCGCAGGAACCCGGCCTCCTCCTCGAAGACGAAGCCCACCGCGCGCACCTCCTCGATCACCGCGCTGCGCGTGATCCGATGGAGCGTCTTGGTGGCCTTCGTCCCGTCCTCGGGGCGCGCCGCGTGGTCCACGATGCCGTAGACGCCCCCGGGCTTCAGCGCCGCGAAGACGGCCTTGTTCATGGCCGCGCGGTCGACCTCCTGCCAGACGGTGTCGTGGTAGAAGAGGACGACGAGGACCGCGTCGAGGGCGCCCTGGTCGGCGAAGCCCGCGGGGAACGGCGCGTCGAAGGGCGTGTCGAGCCGCGTCACCGCCTTCATCACCGGCTTCTTCAGGCGCTCGGACCACGGCTTCTCGGCGAAGCGCTCGAGGATGAAGGGCGAGTTGTTCCCGTAGACCTTCCCCGGCGCCCCGCCGGCCGTGACGATGCGCGCCAGGATCTCGGCCGTGTACCCGCCGCCGGCCCCGAGCTCGGCCACCTTCATCCCCGGCGCGATCCCGAAGAAGCCGAAGGTCTGCGCCGGGTCGCGCTGGGCGTCCTGCGCCACGTCGGCGGGGTCCCGGTCGGGCGCGGCCAGCGCCTCGGCGATGGCCTTGGTGACGACGACGCCCCAGCGGGACAGGGTCGCGCCCTCGGGCAGCTCGTCCTCCGCCGGCACCAGGTCGGGCGGCAGCGACGCGCCGTCGCGCAGGAACATCGGCTCCGCGCCGGCCACCGCCGCCGGCCCCATCCACCCGCAGGTCTGGTCGTACTCCAGCACCTCGACGCGGGCCGGCATCACGAGGCGCCGGTCCGCCAGCCAGCCGGCGCCGGACGCGGCCACCTCGAGCTCGGGGATCCCGTCGACCATGCCGTCCTCGGCGAAGGGGGTCGGCGAGGTCCGCCCGGGCTGCACGGGGTCGACGAAGGCCTTCCGCCGCGGATCGTAGAGCTGCTGGCCCTCGTGGTAGAGGTCGCCGCGGTCGTTGCTCACGACGACCTCCCACAGGTCGCCCGGGAGCCGCCCGGCGAAGCCGCAGTGGAGCGGCGCCTCGTGGCACGCGTCGGGCGACAGCGCGATGGGCGCCTTGACCTGCCGGAAGGGCAGACGCGCACGCGGATGGGGTGAGGCCTTCGACCGCTCCCAGATCGCCGCGAGCGCGTCGCCGGCCTCGAGCTTCACCGCCTCGAGCTTCTTCTTGAGCGCCATCAGGTCGTCGTCGGCCGCGATCGCGTCCTCGTCGTAGGCCTCGCTGAGGACCTGGACCGCGACGCTCAGCGTCGGCGTCGCGGAGAGCGTCAGCGTCGGCGCCAGGGTCTCGTCGCGCTCGCCGAGGCGCTCGTCCGGGTAGACGATCGTCAGCCACGGCGCGGCGCCGCGCGCGAAGGTCGTGGTCGCCAGCGCGGCGCCCGAGAGGTCGAAGAACACGGCCTCGCCGTCGAGGGGCGGCGTCGGGTCGTCGTCGTCCGACGCGTCCTTCGCCCCCGCCGGCGCGACCACCGCCCAGACGCCTCCGGCGCGCGGGTCGGCCTGGCACCAGCGGACGCGCGTCTTCGGCTCGGTGAGGACCCGCTCGTCGCCGGTGGTCGCGTCGACCGCGAGGAGCGCGCCGCCCTTCACCACGATGGCCGTGTCGGGGCCGATCCCGCCGAGCGCCGGGGCCGCCGGAGCGGGAGCGGGAGCGGGAGCGGTGT
>SBGO01000202.1 GCA_006226565.1 Deltaproteobacteria bacterium
GGCCGGAGGAGGTCTTCGAGCTCGCCCCCACGCTCCGCGGCGCCACGCTCGCCGGCGGGCTGTTCACGCCGGGCTGCGGCGTCACCGACATCCACGCGCTGCTCGGCACCTTCGCCGAGCGCGCCCGCGCCGGCGGCGCCACGACCTCCCTCAAGACGCCCCTGACCGGGATCCGCGTCGAGGGCGGCCGCGTGGTCGGCGCCGAGACCCCGCGCGGCACCATCGCGACCGAGCAGGTCGTCGACGCCGCGGGCTTCGCGGCCAACGGCGTCGCCGCCCTCGCCGGCCTCGGCCCGCTCCCCATGGTCCCGGTCCGCCGCCACCTCTTCGTCACCGCCCCATGGAACGGCGTCCGGCGCGACGCCCCGTTCGTCTGGGACGTGTCCCAGGGCTACTACTACCGGCCCGAGGGCGAGGGGCTCCTCCTCTGCGCCTGCGACGAGACCCCCTGGCCGCCCGAGGATCCGCCCGCCGATCCCGGCGCGCGCGAGGCCCTCGCCGCCAAGTTCGACGCCGCCGTGCCGGGCCTCCACGAGGTGCGGCCGACGCGCGGCTGGGCGGGGCTCCGCGTGATGACGCCCGACCACCGCTTCATCATCGGCCCCGACCCGCGGCTCACCGGCTTCTTCTGGGTCGCCGGCCTGGGCGGCCACGGCATGACGACCTCCGCCGGGGTCGGCGAGATCGCCGCGCGCGGCCTCGTCGAGGGCGCCGTGCCCGCCCCGTTCGGCGACGTCTTCGCCCCGGGGCGCTTCCTCGCCTGAGCGGGCGCCCTAGCTCGTGCGCGTCGCGATGACGATGAGCTCGCGCGGCGCCGCCGTGACCGGGCTCAGGTCGTAGTCGCCGTAGATGCGGGCGTCCTCGAAGCCCGCGCGGGCGAGCAGGTGCGCCAGCTCGTGCGGGAAGGTGTAGCGGATCGCGTAGCTCGACTCGACGTCCTCGAGGATCTGGCGCCCGCGCCGCGCCTGCCACCGGAAGAGCACGTCGACGTGCTGTCGCACGCGGTCGACCCGGCGCGCGTCCCACCGCTCGACCACCGCGCCGTCCCCGCGCCGATAGCGCGTGATGAGCTCGGGCTCGGTGTCGTGGAGGAGCCGATAGTCCGGGTCGAAGAGGTCGATCGCCAGCGTCCCGCCGACCCGCAGCACGCGCCGACACTCGCGCAGCGCCTGGAGCTGCGACGACACCTCGAGGACGTGCTGGAACGAGCGGAAGGCGCTGTAGACGAGGGCCTGCGAACCGTCGGGCAGCGGCAGCGCCGTGAAGGTCCCGTCGCGGACCGCGATGCGCGCCGCGACGCGCGGATCCGCCGCCGCGACGCGGGCGCTCAGGGCCTCGCGCATCGCGTCCGACGGCTCGACACCGACGACCGGGGCCGCCGTCGTCGCCGCGGCCACCGGCAGCAGGACGCGCCCGGTCCCGGCGCCGACCTCGCAGACCGGGCCGTCGGCCTCCACGGCGAGGCGGGTGAAGAGCTCGAGATCCCCGCGATCGGGGCCCCCGAAGATCGCGTCGAAGTCCGCGTCGTACCGCGCGCTCATCGCCTCGGAGTAGAGGCTCCTCGACAGCTCCATCTGCGCTCTGCTCCAGGCTCGCGGCGCCGCGCCGTAGGCCCCCGGGCGCGGCCTTCGCGCCCGGCGACGATTGCGATAATCGCATCACCGAGGAACCCGCGGTGTTGTCCGGCGGCCCCGCGCAGCGTAACATGTTCCCACCGTAGGAAAGACTCAGGTGTTCCGTGGCGGCGTCTTCCGCCGCCACAACCACGCGCACCGAGCGTTCATGAGCGCCAAAAGGGCCATGATCTCAATGCCCATGATGTCCACTTCTGCCAAGGGCCCCGTGCTCCACCGCGACAACCTCCGTGTGCTCGTCGTGGACGACGAGGCCTCGGTCGCCTTCTTCCTGGCCCGCATCCTCCGCCCGTGGCACGTGACGGTGGCGTCGGACGGCCACGCCGCCCTGCGCCAGATCACCGAGAACGCCTGGGACGTCATCCTGTGTGACTACTCCCTCCCCGGGATGGACGGCGCCGACCTCTACGCGGCCGCGAGCCCCGACCAGCGCCACCGCTTCCTCTTCATGACGGGCGGGGCGTTCACCGCGGAGAGCGAGGCCTTCCTCGACTCCTGCCACGAGCCGCCGCTCTACAAGCCCTTCGACCCGGTCGAGCTGCGCGGGCGCATCCGCGACCTCGTCGACCGCCTCGACGGTCCGCAGAGCGCCTGAGCCCCCGAGCCGCGGGATGCCTCACTTCGCCGTGCTGCTTCGCGGGGGGCCCCTCGCGGACAGCTTCAGCCTGCGCGCCGACGGCTACGAGGAGCGCGGTGACAGCGTCGTGTTCCTGCGCGACGACCGCGTCGTCCACCAGGTGCCGAGCGCCTGGGTCGCCGCGATCGAGGTCCACCCGGACGCGCTCGCCGCCCGCGACGCGGTCGCCGCCCA
Source organism: Deltaproteobacteria bacterium (assembly GCA_006226565.1). Classification (GTDB taxonomy): domain Bacteria; phylum Myxococcota_A; class UBA9042; order PHBI01; family PHBI01; genus PHBI01. Next base: position 2,446 of record SBGO01000202.1, read on the forward strand.
CCGCGCCGCAAAGACCGGCGGCGCCACGATCCACGTGCAGGAGAACGCCGCCGCCGCACCGCGCCGGCGTGGTGGCTCCGGTGCCCCGACCGCCGTGCCCGCCGAGGGCGTCTCGATTCGCATCGACGAGGGGCCGAGGCGCTGACCGCCACGCGGATACGTG
>SBGO01000775.1 GCA_006226565.1 Deltaproteobacteria bacterium
CCGGGGTCTCGCCCTCGGGCGCGCTCGGCGCAGCGGGCGGCGCCTCTTCCGACGCCGCACGCTGCTCCTCGACCCGCGCCCAGGCGTCGCGCTCCGCGAGGAGCCGCTCGGCGCGCGCCCCGACGACCGCCTTCTGGCTCTCGCTCAGGTGCCGCCGGTGAAAGTTCAGCGACAGCACCCAGCGGACCGGGTCGTCGCCCTCCCACTCGCGCACGTCGGGCGTGACGCCCGCCAGCGCGCACGCGCGGAGGCGGTTGCGCCCGTCCAGGATCTGACCTTCGTGCAGCCACACCGGCTGCTGCTGTCCGTTCTTGCGGATGTCCGCCGCCAGCTCGGCGATGGCCGCGTCCGGCATCATGGGCAGCATCGCGCACGCCGGGTGGACCGGGTAGCCGCTGATCATCTCCATCGGGTCGCCTCCGCGCGCCGGCCGCTCAGCTCAGGGCGTGTGCAGGCACCAGGTGCCGGGCGCGACGAAGAAGGTGTCGCACTCCTGCATGCTCGCCGGGCAGTCGTCGACGCTGTCGCACTTGTCGGTGCAGAGGTAGGGGCCGTCGTTGCGCGAGACGCAGAGCCCCGAGGCGCAGTCCTCGGCGTCCACGCAGCTCTCGCCGGCCGCGCCCGTGCCGGGGGCCGCCGCCACGCAGCAGGGGATCTCGAACTCGTTCGAGGAGATGTTCTGGCAGCGCTCGCCGGCGACACAGTCGTGGTTCGAGAAGCACTCCGCGAGGCTCGCCTCGGCGCAGTTGTCGTCGACCGACGGGAGCGTGTCCGCCTCGGTCGTGTCGGTCGCCTCGGCGGTGTCGGTCGCCTCGGCGGTGTCGGCGGCCTCGGCGGTGTCGGCGGCCTCGGCGGTGTCGGTCGCCTCGACGGTGTCGGTCGCCTCGACGGTGTCGGCCGTCGCGGTGTCGGCGTCGGACGAGTTGCTGTCGCCGCAGGCGCCGAGCAGGGCCACGGCGGCCACGAGGGCATGGAGACGGGTCACGCGCATGAGGTCACTCCTGGTATCGGGGGGCCGCCGACGTTGACCGAACCCGGCGGCGAGCGCAAGCCCTTTGCGGCCGCCGGGCGATCACGTCACTCGCTGATGCGCGGCGGCTCGTAGTGGCGTCCGGGCACGAGGGTCTCGGCGTAGCGGCTGTCCCACGTCGACCGGAAGTACCCCTCGAGGCGCGCGGCGAAGGCCCGGCTCTCGACGATGACGCCGACGTTGCGGCTGCCGAAGAAGTAGCCTCGGCCCCAGTTGCTCGTCCCGACCCAGCCGAGGTCGTCGTCGACCACCATGAGCTTCGAGTGGCAGACCCGGGCGAAGGGCACGAAGCCGGTCGTCGCCTTGGGGATCACCACGAAGCGCACCTCGACGCCGGGCGTGCGCGCCAGCCCCTCGAGGGCCGGCAGTCGGTCGGCGCGGAGGTTCCAGTCCGCCACCATCAGCTCGACCTTCACGCCGCGGAGCGCCGCGCGGCGGAGCGCCTCGTCGAGGGTGTCGAAGGGCTCCTCCCCGCGGTGGCGCGTCTCGTAGGCGAGGAGCTGCACCCGCACGGCGCGCTTGGCGCCGTCGATGAGCGCGACGAGCTTCGGCAGGTCCCAGGACGCCTCGTCGGGGAGCCACTTCGTCGGGCTCGCGACGGCGGTCACCTTCGCCTCCGCGCCGCCGTAGGTCGTCGTCACCGGGAAGGTCGCCGCGGGCACGTGCGGGATCCGCCCGTCCACCGTCCCGCCGAGGGCGAGGGCCCAGTCGTGCGCGAAGATCTCGCTCAGCATCCCCACCACCTCGGGGACGGTGATGCGCAGGCCGAGCTCCTGGATGTGCTCGAGCGAGCGCCAGTCGAAGTTCTGGCTGCCGAGGTAGGCCTCGACCCCGTCGACGACGAAGTACTTGGCGTGCAGGACGCCGCCGAGGGTCGGCGCGACGTCCCACTGCACGACCTCGATGTTGTCGAGGGCGTCGAGGCGGTCGAGGTCGGCGTGGTACTGGCGGGCGAACTTCGCGTCGGCGAGGATCCGCACGCGGACCCCGCGCGCGCCGGCGGCGGCGATCGCGTCGAGGACCGGCGCCATCCGCTTGCCGGGCTCGCTGATGACGTAGAACTCGGCGATGTCGAGGGTGGTCGTGGCGCGGCCGATCATCTCCGGCCAGACCTCCCAGGCGTCGCGGAGGTCCGGGTTGTCGAGGGTCGTCTCGACCGGGACGCTCTCGATGAGCTCGAGAAAGTCCGCGGCCGCGGGCGCCTCGGGCTTCGCGGGCCCCGTGGCGCGCGCGGTGGCGCAGCCGGCGGTGGCGATGGCGAGGCCGAGGGTGAGGAGTGCGGGGAGCTGGCCGAGACGCTGGCGAGGTGAGGTCCACATGGCGCGGAGTCTACCCCGCGCGGTCACCGGCGACCACGCCGTAGGATAAAGCAACGGGGCCGCTCGCGGGGGGAGTGCGAGCGACCCCGGTGACGTCGGACGAAAGGGGGGGACGTCCGGCGCCATCCTCCAGTCGTCACCTCAGCTCGAAGCGCTCGCCATCATGCCGCGCCGACGTCGACGTGAGGCCAGGGGGATTGGCGCTCGTGGGGGGCGTCGATGGGGCTCGGTGCAACGTCGTGACACGACGCTGCGCACGGGTACGGCGCATTGGAGAGTGTTCCGGGCTTTGAGGTGGTGCTTGGGACCCGACCGAGTGGGTCTCAGGTCCCGGGAGCGGGACCGGATGGATAACCTCATCCTACACGGATCAATCAGGCGTGTGCACGCGTAGCGCAGAATTCTGCGTGACGAATGTAACTCGGGCTCTATTGCGACGCGGCGTAAATCGGCCTTTGATGCCGTGAATAGCAGTGCCAAAGCCGTTTGCGGTGCGGTACAGCAGGGGCGCCCAGGCGCGGTGCGCCGGGGTGTTGCAGAGCAGCATCATGGCCGCTGCGTCGTCTTGTCAGGCTACGGTTGCGCGGGAGTGCCGCGGCGCGGTGTGCGCGTTTTGCGGAAATCGCAACAGGGCGAGGCCCCTCACGGCGACCCGTTCCGCCTTGCGCTGTGAGATCATTGGACTTCGGCCAGATCTCGGCGGCGCGCGGGAGGGCCAGTCGAGGAGCGCGTGACGGGCCGTATTCTGGATTGATGTGCCAATCGCGAATTGTGCGACGGGTTCGTTCGCCCGTAGCGGCGCGTCGGGTATCGGTGTAGTCGTATGGGCGCGGCCAGTTGGCGATGGGCGACGGGGGCTTCGCCTCGGGTGAGGCGTCGGGCTGTATACTGGGTATTGCGCATATGCCGGTATGTGGCGGGCGGATCCCACGATCCACGACGGCGCTCGGGGGCGGGCGTGGCGAGGCCCCGGGGCTCCTCGGCTCCACAGCACGGCTGCGCGCGACGCCGACCGGCCCCCTCGACCCCCTCGGGTCGCGGGCCGTCGGCGCCGGGTGTTCGGGGCCGCGTCGACCGCTAGCGGATGAAGATCGTCAGCACGTGGCCGGGCCACGCGCTCGTCGAGTCGCCGAGCTCGCTCATGTCGCCGAAGCCGTAGGAGCCGTCCGGCGGGGTGATGCCGCCGATGCCGGTGTCCCAGTCGACCGCGTTGACCGTGAAGCGCGCGTAGCCGGGGCTGGTGACGACGTTCACGCCGATGTCACCGTTGCTGACGCGGGCGCCGGCGGTCGGGTTGAGCGGGTGCACGCAGTCGGCGTTGTAGAAGACGGGCGCGAAGCGGTTGGCCGCGGGCAGGGTCGGGCAGTCGGTCGAGTAGCCGCAGGTGCCGGCCGGGAGGGCGTCGAGGAAGGCCGGGAGCGTGGTCCCGCCGAGGAACGCGCCGGACTGCACCAGCCGGTGCTCGGTCGCCCCGCAGGTGGCGGTGCCGTCGTAGAAGAGCAGCGCGTCGCCGGCGACGGTCGGGTAGGCGGGGAACACCGTGTCCTCGGCCAGCGTGAGGCTGAAGTTCGAGGTCGACCCGGTCGCGGTCAGGGTCGGCCAGCCGTCATACGCGAAGGTGTAGGGCGAGGGCCCGTAGACGCGCGCGAGGAGCGTCCAGCCGCCGCCGCCCTCGGACATCAGGCAGTAGGCGTCGAAGGCCGCCGCGCCGGTGTTGGGGCCGTCGGGGTCGATGGCGTAGACGCCGTCGCCGGTCGAGAGGCCGGCGTCGAGGACGTCCTGGCAGCTCGTGAAGCCGCAGGCGGTGTCGCCGGCGGTGCACACGGTCGGCAGGCCGCGCACGTAGAGGGCGGTGTGGGCGTTGCCGTTGACCGAGGTGTAGGCGTCGACGCCGTAGTTCCACCAGTCGAGGCTGTTGCGGTTGTAGCAGAAGTGGCCCTTGCCGCCGGTGTTCCACGTCCCGAAGCACAGCGGGTGCTGGGCGTCGTAGTTGATGTGCGTGCCGCCGCCGGTGCCCTCGCCCCAGCGGTCCTCGGACGGCGGGTAGATGGACGACGCGGTCGGGCACGACGAGACCACCGGCAGGCCAGGCTGGTAGGTCCAGTAGTAGACGTCGGTGTAGGCCGCGTTGCAGGCGCGGGTGCGGTCGTACCAGAGGCGGGTGTCGTAGGCGACCTGGGTGTTCACGACCATGAGCACGTCGCCGAGGCCGCTCACCGTGGCCGAGGCGAGCTGGGCGTTGGTGTCCGCCGTCGGCCCGCCGGCCAGGGCGGCCGCGTTGACCGCGGCCTCGGTGCGCAGATCGGGGGTGACCGTGCCGTTCGAGACGCGGACGAGCGTCCAGCCGCCGCCGTCGGTGGTCTGGTCGCACCAGGTGACGATCGCGGGGTCGCCCGTGCCGGGCCCGTCGGGGTCGATGGCGTAGGCGCCGTCGCTGGGCGCGAGGCCGGCGTCGAGCAGGTCGAGGCAGTTCGCGTAGGGGCAGAGCGTCTGGCCCTCGACGCAGAGGGTCGGCGCCAGGCCCGGCGCGAAGGCGAAGGCGAAGGTCTCGGGGGTGCCGAGGCCGGTGTAGGCGGTCGCGACGCCGTCGTGCGGGTCCTCGCCGTCGATCGGGTGGGTGGTGCAGACCGCGGCGCCGGCGGTCGTCGTCACGGCGACGTTCCAGTCGATGTACGGCCAGGTCGTGCCGGCCGGGGTCTGGCCCGCGCTGAGCGGGTCGGGCGAGGCGGTCGCGGTGGTCGTGACGGTGCAGTCGGCGGCGGTGTCGGCGAGGCCGAGCAGCACGTTCCAGTAGCGCTTGTTGAAGCCGAGCTGCTCCTCGCCGCGGTAGACGGCGGCGCCGAAGAGCGGCGCGGTGCCGGTGGAGACGATGCCGGTGCCCTCGCCGAGGTTGCCCGGACCCGCCGAGGGGTCGACGGTGGCGGTGCCGTTGCTGCAGGTCACGACGATGGGGTCGCGGTAGAGGTAGGTCTCGCCGTCGAGGCTGGTGTCACCGGTGCAGGCCAGGCCCAGGACGACGGTCCGGCTGCGCACGCCGTCGGCGTCGTGCAGGAGGAGCAGCGGGTCGCCCGCGGTGTCGACGCAGTCGAGCTTGGCCGAGCAGAAGATGTTCTCGAAGGCGACGGCGACGTCGAAGAAGCCCTGGTTGGCGGCGCGCGCGATGGTCAGGTCGAAGGTGACCGGGGTGTCGGCGTCGGGGCTGCAGGTGGCGGTGCGGGAGACGGTGCCGGGGTTGTGGTAGCTCGTGGTCGGGATCTCCGACGCGCCGCCCGCGCCCGCGTAGAGCCCGGTCAGCGTCAGGGAGACGGTGTTCGGGTTCTCGCCCGTGTCCGCGTCGCAGGGCCCGACGTAGCTCACCGAGCCGTCGCCGCCGCCGTAGCCCAGGCTGTCGAGGTCGCGCGTGAAGACCGTGTCGCCGGAGGCGTTGGTGACCGTGAGGGTGTACGTCGCGTTCGTGATCCCCGGGTACGTCAGGGGCGCCACGGACACCGCCACGCGGCTGCCCTCGGGGGCAGGCGACGTGTCGCCGCATGCGGACGCGACGAGGGCGAGGCCGAGCAGGACGGCCGTAAGTGGGCGAGATGTCATGGAGGTCTCCCGACAGGCGGACGCGGAGAGCGCCCGAAGAGCATAGCCGGACCGCCTCCCGCACCGCAACGAGGCGTATCGGTGAAGGTTACTTCTGGCGGCGCCGCGGCCGCCGAACGCGGTGCAGCGTTGCTTTGCAGAGATCGCGAGCTCCGGGACGCGGGCGCGGCGCCGGCGGCGCCGTGGCGGGGCCGGATCGCGGGCCGACCGATCGCGCTCGCGGGTTTCGGTGGCGGGGATGGGGGGCTATGCTCGAGCCCTCGCGAGGAGACCGAGGCCGAGCTCCGTCGAGGAGACGCGGGCGGCCCGCCGCGCGACGCGCGGGGCACGCCACGGCCGAGCCGCCGACCGCTCGCCGAGGGGGTCGGCCATGGGGGCGATCATGAGCCAGGGCGAAGCGCCGCAGGCGAGCCACCGCCGCGTCGTCGTGTCGCGACACGGCGGCCCCGAGGTCCTCGAGGTCGTGGAGGAGCCGCTGCCGACGCCGGCGCCGGGCGAGGCGCGGGTGCGCGTGCGCGCGGCCGGGGTCTCCTCGTACGACCTGATGCAGCGGCGCTCCGGGGCGCTCCCGGGAACCCCGAGGGTGCCGTTCACGCCGGGGCTCGACGTGGTCGGGGAGGTGGACGCGGTCGGGGACGGCGTCACGTCGCTGGCCGTGGGGCAGCGGGTGGCCGGCGGCAGCTTCACCCGCGACGGTGGGGGCTACGCCGAGCACCTCTGTATGCCGGCGTGGGAGCTCGTCGCGGTGCCCCCGGGGGTCGACGACGCCGAGGCCGTCTGCCTGGTGGTGAACTACCTGACCGCCCACCTGATGATGCACCGGGTCGCGGCCGTTCGGCGCGGCGAGCGCGCCCTCGTGCACGGCGCGGCGGGGGGCGTCGGGACGGCGCTGCTCGAGCTCGGGGGGCTGGCGGGGCTGACGCTGCTCGGCACCGCGTCGGCGGCCGGTCACGACGTGGTGGCGCGGCTCGGCGCGACCCCGATCGACTACCGCGACGAGGACTTCGTGGAGCGCGCCCGCGCGGTGACGGGGGAGGGGGTGGACGTCGTCTTCGACCCGATCGGCGGCTGGCGCCAGCTCTGGCGCTCGCATCGCGCGCTGCGGCGGGGCGGTCGGCTGGTCTGGTTCGGCGTCGCGGCGGCCCCCCGCGACGGCCTCCGGGTCATCCCGGCGAGCCTCGCGATGCACACGCTCCTGCGGCTCTTGCCGGACGGGCGGCGCGCGCTCGCCAGCGATCACCTCGGCAAGTTCAGCCTCCGCCATCGCCCGTGGTACCGCGAGACCCTGGCCGAGCTGCTGGGGCTCCTCGCCGCCGGCGCGCTCCACCCGGTCGTGGCCGCGCGCGTCCCCCTCGCCGAGGCGGCCCGCGCCCACGCCCTGCTCGAGCGGGGCGGGCACGCGGGCAAGGTGGTGCTCGTCAGCGGCGGCGCCGCGGGGTGAGCCGCCCGGGTCAGCCGCCCCCGAGGATGGTGGAGATGGCGATGACGACGCCGGTCAGGCTCTCGCCGGCGATGAGGCCGGCGGCGAGGACGATGAGGAAGCGGGCGCTCCAGCGCGGGGCGACGCGGCCGAGGAGGACCGCCGCGAGGCCGCCGAAGAAGGTCGAGATGGCGTAGTTCGCCGGCACGACCACCGCGATGCCCATCGCCGTCGGGCTCGGGATGAAGCGGCGCCAGCGCGGCTTGGCGAGCTTCTCGAGGACCGCCAGGACGAAGCCGATGCCGGCGCCGATCAGGATGCCGTCCACGGCGCCCTTCGGCATCGCCTGGATGCCGTCCTTGAAGAGCTCGGCGACGGCCTTCCACTGCGCCACGGCGGGGGCGGCCCACTCGTCGGTCAGCAGCATCTTCTGCGGGTCGGGCACGAGGATGAGGTAGGCCGCCGAGCCGACGACGGCGCCAGCGAGGACGCCGAAGAGCTGGGCGAAGGCGAGGTAGCGCGGGGCGGCGCCGATCATCGCGCCGGTCTTCATGTCGTGGAGGAGGTCGGCGCACTGGCTGGCGGCGCCCCCGGTGACGTTGGCGGCCATCAGGTTCGCGGTGGCGTTGCCCGGGTCGAGGGCGCCGAAGGCGAGCTGGGTGACCTTGCCCATCGGGCCCACCGGGGTGATGCCGGTCTCCCCGGAGACCCGCGCCGCGACGATCGCGAGGAGCACCGTGAGGAGCACGCCGAAGAGCGCGATGCCCCAGCCGATGCCGAAGATGGCGGACTGCAGGACCACCGAGGCGAGCATCGCGACGAGCGCCATGCGGAGGAAGGTCGAGCGCTTCAGGTCGGTGCCGTCGCTGGCGGCGCCGTCGCGGCTGTGGCGGGCGCTGAAGATGGCGCGGCCGACCGAGCGCCACGAGAAGGCGAAGGAGGTGAGCGAGGCCGTGATCATCAGGGCGACGCCCGGCCAGAGGAGCCACTTGATCATGGTGCCGAACCACGAGCCGTCGACCTTGACGGCGCCGTCGGCGAGGAGCGCCGGCGAGGCGAGCCCGGCGTCGAGCAGCTCCGGGCCCGCGATGCCCCAGGCGAGGACCGCGCCGAGCAGCATCGACCACGCCGCGCGGAAGCCGATGAGCGCGCCGACGCCGACCATCAGCACGCTCGGGTCGAGGGAGAAGGTGAGGTTCTTCAGGCTCACGCTGCCGACGCCCTTGGCGGCGAGCGCCCCGCCCGGGGCGGCGGTGAAGGTCCCCGGGATGGCGGCGTGGCCGATCTTGGCGACCGTGACCACGACCTTGAGCGCGGCCGCGGCCGCCGCGCCGCCCACGAGCATGAGGACGCGGGCGATGGCCTCCTTGCCGCGCGCGTACATCTCCTTGAGCGTCTCCGCGGTCGCCACGCCGTTCGGGAAGGGCAGGGCGTCCACCTCGACCATCTGCCGGCGGAGCCCGATGGCCACGACGACGCCCATGACGCCGACCGAGAGCACCCACAGCGCCAGCACCGGGTAGGACAGCTCCTGGCCGGTGATCATCGTCAGGGCCGGGATCGGCGCCACGAGCCCCGCGGAGGAGATGGACGCGCCCGCCGAGGCCGCCGTCTGGTTGACGTTGTTCTCGAGGAGGTTCCACTGCCGCGTCCCGAAGGCGCTCCGGAGCGCCGAGTAGAGCCCGTAGGACAGGAGCGCCGCCGTGATGGACATGTTGAAGCCCCAGCCGATCTTGAGGCCGGAGTAGATGTTGCAGAGCGACAGCACGCCGCCGAGCACCATCCCCGTCACGACGGCGCGGAGGGTGAACTGGGGCAGCGGCGAGGTGGCGGCGGCGGCCTCTGGAGACGGCGCGGCCTTGGGGGCCCGGGTGATGGTCATCAGGGTCCTCGAGGGGCTGGAAGGAAGGGATGCTTACGGGGCTGGGGTGGGGGTCGTCTCGAGCTTGCCGGCGCGCTCGGGCTGGTAGCCGTCCTCGGAGCCGTCCTCGCCTGCGAGGCCGGTCGCCCGGTCGCAGAGATGCCAGGTCGCGCCGCCGTCGACGCTCACGAGGAAGGCGACGTCCCAGCTCCCCGCGGCGGGGGCGGGCTCGGTCGCGCGCCAGGCGTCCCAGCCGTCGGCCTCCGGATCGCTCCAGTCGCCGTCGGGTGACGCCGGCTTGAAGCTCCAGCCGCCGCCGTCCGGGAGCGTGTCGCGAGCGCCGACGCCGAGATACACGAGGATCCCGGCGATCGGGTCGGTCCCGGGGCCGAGGTCGGTGAGCCCGGGGAAGCGGAGCCGCGCCTCGGCGGTGTAGGCTGCGCCGACCGTGAGCGTGGCCGTCGCCGGTCCCTCGAAGCGGCACCGCCCCTCGACCGGCGGGCAGGCGTCGTTGGGGCCGCCCGGGGTCCCGAGATCCCCGTCGCCGTAGCTGCTCATGGCGTCGCACCAGAGCGCGCCCAGGTCGTTGGCGCCGGCGTCGACGGCGCTCGGCGCGAGCTGCATCGCCGCGCCGATGGAGTCCGGGAAGGGCACGCCCTCGCCGCCCCAGGCGACGCGGTCGACGACCCGCTCGGCGCAGTCGAGGACGAGCTCGTCGGGGCCGTTGCCGAGGGTGATGTCGCCGCCCCAGACGTAGTCGACGAGCACGCCGCCGTTGTCGGCGTAGGCGTCGTCCTTGCCGAGGACCAGCTGCTCGCCGGGGCCGAGCAGGAGCGCGCCCCCGTCGGCCGTGATGACGTGGAGATCGGCGTCGTCGTCGCGGACGAGGCACCCGTCGAGGTTGACCACGCCGGCGGAGACGTTGGTGAGCTCGACCCACTCGCCGAAGAAGTCGGCCACCGCGGCGGGGCGGCGCATGATCTCGGTGATGACCACGTCGCCGGGCTCCGGGGCCTCCGCCGCGTCGACGCAGGCGCCGGCCTCGCAGCGCCCGCCGAGCAGCGCGCAGTCCACGGTGCGCTCCGGGAAGGCGCAGGCGGCCGTCTCGAGCGCCTCGCCGACGACGGTGCACGCGCCGGGGGCGGCGTAGGTCTGGAGCAGGTCGCCGTCGCAGACGCCGGGGGGCGGCGTGGTGCACGGGTTGGGGTTGCACGGGGTCGCGACGGTCACGCGCAGGACGCCCGCGTTCTCGGTCTGGTAGCCGTCCTGCGAGCCGTCCTCGCCCGGCGTGCCGGTCGCGCGGTCGCAGACGGTCCAGGTCACGCCGCCGTCCACCGAGAAGCGGAAGGCGACGTCGAACTCGCCGGCCTCGCTCGGCGCCACGACGGTGGCCAGGTACTGGTCGGAGCCGACCGCCCCCTCGTCCTCCCAGGCGCCGTCCGGGGTCGCCGCGGTCCAGGTCCAGGTCGCGCCGGGCGCGGTGTTCGCGGGCCCCCAGCCGGCCTCGCCGAGGAGCAGGGGCGTCGGGTCGGTGGCGCCGGAGACTGTGGTGAGGCCGGCCTCGACGACCTGGCCGACGGCGGAGAAGCTGGCGCCGCCGAGGAGGTCGAGGGCCCCCGGGGCGACGAGGCGGCAGCGGTCGACGGGCTCGGGGCACGCGCTGTTCGGCGCGCCGGGGGTGCCGAGCTCGGTGCCGTCCGCGTCGGGGTAGGGGAGGGCGGCCTCGCACCAGGCGGCGCCGTCGTCGTTGGCGTCGGCGGTCGTCTCCTTCGGCTCGAGGTTGAGGCTGGCGCCGACCGGGTTCGGCCACCCCGAGACGAGGTAGGTCACCTCGTCGATGACCGCGCCGCCGCACTCGAAGGCGACGACGTCGCTGGTGTTGCTGAGGTTGAAGTCGGCCCCGTAGGCGTAGTCGACGTGCGCGCCGCCGTTCAGCGCCGGTTCGACGCTCCGGCCGAGCACGACGTAGGCCCCGGGCGCCACGATGAGCGGCGGGGAGAGCGGGATCTCGTGGCTGTCGTTGGCGTTGTCGCGGAGGGTGCAGCCGGCGAGGTCGAGGGGCACCGCGGCGACGTTCTTCAGCTCGACCCACTCGCCCGCGGTGTCGTAGACGACGCGCGGGTTCTTCATGATCTCGGTGAAGACCAGCTCGCCCGCCGCGGGCACGCGCGCGGTGTCGACGCACTCGCCGCCCGCGCAGCGGCCTCCGAAGACGGTGCAGTCCTTGCCGAGCTCGACGAAGGTGCACGCGGCGGCCCCGGCCTCCACCTCGCACGCGCCGGGCGTGAGGTGGGACACGCGCACGTCGCCGTCGCACCACGCCGGGGGCGGCGTGTCGCAGGGGTTGGGCACGCAGGGGCTGTCGAGGACGGTCAGGTGGCCGGCGTCGAACGTCGTGTAGAACGCGTCGGAGCTGGCGTCGCAGTAGGTCCAGGTGGCGCCGGCGTCGAGGGAGAAGCGGAAGGCGATGTCGTAGGCGCCGATGGCGAGCCCGCCGAGGTCGGCCTCGTACTGATCCTCGCCGGGCGCGGCGTCGTCGTCCCAGGCCAGGGTGGGGATCGCGTCTTCCCAGCCCCAGTCGGGGTTGTCGGCGGGGAGGCTCCCGCGGGGGCCGGCGCCGGCCTGGGCGCGGAGGAAGTAGATGGCGTCGATGTCCGGCGTCTGGTCGGTCGCGCCCGCCTCGTAGATGCGCCCGAAGAGCGTGGTGACGTCGCCCTCGTAGACCGAGAAGTCGAGGGGGGCGACGAGCCTGCAGCGGTCGACCTGGCCGTCGCGCGGGGGGCAGACGGCGTTGGCCGCGCCGGGGGTGCCGAGGTCGCCGTCGCCGTAGCTCGCCGTGGCCTCGCACCAGCGCGTCGCGTCGTCGTTGCCGGCGGCGGTCGGGTCGGCGTCCGCCGACAGCGCGAGGGCGACGCCGGGGAGGATGACCCAGTGGCCGGCGTCGTAGTCGAGGCGGTCGATCTCGACGCCGTCACAGGAGAGCGCGAGGAGGCCGACGGAGTTCGACAGCAGGACGCCGGCGTAGACCAGGTCCACCGCGGCGCCGCCGTTGAGCGCGGGGTCGGCGCTGGGGCCGAGGACGATCCGCTCGCCAGGCGCCACGCGGGAGTCGCCCGCGTCGGAGGACAGGAGCGCCAGCTGGGTGTCGCCGAAGTGGAGGACGCAGCCGTCGAGCTCGACGTCCGCGTCGGCGCGGCTCAGGAGCTCGATCCACTCGCCGTGGACGTCCTCGGCGGCCGCCGGGTCGATCATCAGCTCGGTGAAGACCAGGTCGCCGGCGGTCGGCGCGGCGGCCGGCGGGATCCACGTGTCGACGGGCGGCTCGGTGTCCGCGCTGGCGGTGTCGGTGGGCGCGGTGTCGGGCTCGGCGGTGTCGGCCGGCGTGCTGTCGGGCTCGACGGTGTCGGCTGGCGCGGTGTCGGGCTCGACGGTGTCGGCCGGCGTGGTGTCGACGGTGGCGGTGTCGTCGACGGTGGCGGTGTCCGCGGCCGCGGTGTCGGGCTCGAGGGTGTCGACGACGGCGGTGTCGTCGAGCTCCGCGGTGTCCGCGCCGACGTCGCCGTCCGCGTCGAGGTCCCTCTGGACGTCGCTCCCGCATCCACCCGCGAGCAGCGGGAGGACGACGGCGACGGCGAAGAGGGAAGCCCGGAAGGCGGACTGGGACAAGGCGCGCTCCTTCGCTCCGACGGAGGGTCCCTGATCTAACGTGGGAGGTCGGCTCGGAGCAAGCAACTGCGGGCTCACCCTTGACAAGGCGGGGCGGGCTGACCACAAGGGGCGCATGTCAGCCACTCCCACGCAGCGGCGCCCCGCGTGATCCCCTCGCGCCACGGCACCGTCGTCGAGGTGCACGGGATGCTCGCGACGGTGCTCGTCGACGGCACCGGCGAGCGGATCCGCTGCCGACCGCCGCGCGACCGCACGACCCCGGTCGTCGGCGACCAGGCGACGGTCGACGAGGTCGGCGGGGAGCCGACGATCACGGCGCTGAGCGAGCGCGAGCGCACCCTCTCGCGGCCGGTGTCGCCGCACCGCCCGCTGATCGTCGCGACCCACGTCGACCGCCTGCTGGTCGTGTCCTCGGTCGAGCCGCCGCCGCGCGCCGGGCTCGTGGACCGCATCCTGTGCGCGGTCGGTGACGAGCCCATCGAGGTCGTGCTGGTCGTCAACAAGGTCGACCTGCCGGGGGTGGAGGCGGCGATGAAGCGCCTCGCCGCGCACCGCGCGCTGGGCTACGCGGTCGTCCCGGTGAGCGCCGCCCGCGGGGACGGCGTCGCCGAGCTGCGCGCGCGCATCGCGACCGGGCTGACGGTCGTCATGGGGCACTCCGGGGTCGGCAAGTCCACGCTCCTCAACGCGCTCGTGCCGGGCGCCGACCTCGTGACCGCGGCGGTCAACGAGAAGACCGGCAAGGGGCGCCACACCACCACGGTGTCGACCTGCCACGTGGTCGGCGGCCCGTGGCCCGCGGGCGGCCTGGTGGTGGACACGCCGGGGATCCGGGCCTTCCCGCTCCACGGCCTCGAGCTGACCGAGATCGCGACCCGCTTTCCGGGCTTCGGCGACGCGACGGAGCGCTGCCGCTTCGTCGACTGTCTGCACGAGACCGAGCCCGACTGTGGCGTCCAGGAGGCGGTCGAGTCGGGAACCCTGGCGAAGGTGCGCCACCGCGCGTGGCTGCTCCTCCTCGAGCGCATCCGCGCCGAGCGCGCGATCCCGACGCGGCGGCCGCCGTCACCGCGCCGTCAGAGCTGAGAGCGTCTCCGGGCGCGGGTGAGGGCGTGAGCTCGGTCAAAAAGGTCGTGCTGTCCGAATGTCCCCTCCGTTGGCGGAGCGGAAGCGGATGCGGGTGGGGACGCGGAAGCGTACTCATGGGCTCAGACTGCACCGACAAGCGAGCGGAGGGGGCGCCTGAAACGTCTCGCGCTGAGGGTTCCCGCTGCGGGTTTCGCCGTCGGCTGGGTCGCGCCTGCGCGCGAATGCCACGGGCGAAACCCGCAGTGGGATGCGCGAGACGTTTCGTCCCGGGCGCCCCCGGAGCGAGCGCATGGGATCGTCTCGCACAGCCTGCAGCACCGCAGGCCCCGTACAGGCCCAGCTGAAAAACATTACCGCCTCTCCGGTGCACAGCGGCTTGGGGGGCCGCCGGGGGGACAACCACGTCCAAGAGGAGGGAGACGTCGCACCGGAGAAGCGGTCGCCTTCCACAACCCGGACCCTCCGGACCTGCTTCCCGGTGACGCGAGAAAACTGCCTCAATCGTCGAGGCGGTCGCGCTCGCGCGCGCGGCCGGTCATCGGCACGAAGCGCACCGCCGTGATGTCGGTGTGCTCGAGGGTCCCGTCGGCGCGCCGCTCGACCATCACGAGGTCCTGGACCCCCACGCCGAGCGGGATCACCAGCCGCCCGCCGACCGCGAGCTGCTCGAGCAGCGGCGGCGGGATCTCCGCCGGCGCCGCCGCGACCACGATGACGTCGTAGCGGCCGCCGTCGGGCCAGCCGCTCCAGCCGTCCCCGCAGCGGATGGTCACGTTGGTGTAGCCGAGGCCGCGGAGCCGCTCCCGGGCCGCGTCGGCGAGCGGGCACACGATGTCGATGGAGTCGACGTGATCGGCGATCTCGGCCAGCACCGCGGCCTGGTAGCCGCTGCCGGTCCCGACGTCCAGCGCGCGCTTGCCCGGGCCCGGGCGCACGAGCTCGGTCATCAGCGCCACGATGTAGGGCTGCGAGATGGTCTGCCCGTAGCCGATCGGCAGCGGGGTGTCCGCGTAGGCCTCGCCCACGAGCTCGTCGGGGACGAAGCGGTGGCGCGGCACGGCGCGCATCGCGTCGAGCACCGCCGGCGCGCGGATCCCGCGGGCGGCGATCTGGCTGCGCACCATGTGCTCGCGTCGCTGGGCGTGCATGGCCTCCTCCCGGGTCAGGTCTGGGGCGTCGGTGGGCGGCGCCTCGTCGGGCACCACCGTCGGCCCCGATACGGGGGCGGGCGCGGGCCCCGCCTCG
>SBGO01000776.1 GCA_006226565.1 Deltaproteobacteria bacterium
AGCGCGACCAGGGCGAGCATCGGGGCGCGCATGGAGGGGGGCGCCGGGTGGGCGGCGGCGGCCTCGGGGGTGCGCGGGGCGCCGAGGAAGACGACGCCGTAGACCTTGACGAAGCAGGCCAGGGCGAGGGCGCCGGTGAGCGCCAGGGCCGGGGCGGCCAGGGCGACGGCGGGGGCGCCGTGCTGGGCGGCGTCGAAGAGGCCCAGGTAGACGAGGAGCTCGCTGGCGAAGCCGTTGAGGGGCGGGAGGCCGCTGATGGCGACGGCGCCGACGAGGAAGGCGAAGGCGGTGACGGGCTGGCGGTGGGCGAGGCCCCCGAGCCGGTCGATGAGCCGGGTGCCGGCCGCGTGGATGGCGGCGCCGGCGCCGAAGAAGAGGAGGCTCTTGAAGATCGCGTGGTTCCAGACGTGGAGCAGCGCGCCGGCGAGGCCCAGCGCGACCCAGGTCGGGTGGCCGGTGCTGCGGCCGACGAGCGCGAGGCCGAGGCCGAGCAGGATGATCCCGATGTTCTCGATGGAGTGGTAGGCGAGGAGGCGCTTGAGGTCGTGCTGGGCGAGGGCGAGGGCGACGCCGAGGACGGCGGCGACGGCGCCGAGCACGAGGACGAGGCCGCCGACGCCCACCGGGAGGTCGGGGGCGAGGGTGGTCGCGCGCAGGACGCCGTAGACGCCGACCTTGAGGACGACGCCGGACAAGAGCGCCGAGACGTGGGTGGGCGCGGCGGCGTGGGCGCCGGGGAGCCACACGTGGAGCGGGATGAAGCCGGCCTTGAGGCCGAAGCCGACGAGCCCCACGAGCACGGTGCCGAGGGTGGCCGGGTCGCCGGCGGGGAGCGGGGCGAAGCCGAAGACGCCGGTCGCGGCCTGGACGCGGGCGAAGAACCACCACAGCGCCAGGGTCGAGACGTGGGTCGCGATCAAATAGATGAGGCCGGCGGAGCGGACCTCGGGGCGGCCGTGCTCGGCGAGGATGAGGAGGAAGCCGCTGAGCGCCATCCCCTCCCAGGCGAGGAGGAAGGCGGCGCCGTCTCTGGCGAGGGCGACCAGGACGAGGGAGGCGGTCAGGACCGCGTAGCCGGCGCGGACCGGGCGCTCGCTGCCGGGGTGGTCGGCGCGGCGCCAGTAGCCGAGGCCGTAGATGGGGCCGAGGGCGCCGATGAGCCCGATGGGGACGAGGAAGAAGGCGGCGAGGGGGTCGAGGCGCAGGGCCTCGGCGGGGCCGCCCGGGAGCCAGGGCAGGGCGAGGGCGGAGGTCGGCGCGCCCACGAGGACCGCGACGCCGGCGCCCAGCACGGTGAGGCCGGCGAGGGCCGAGACCGCGGCCGTGAGGCGCGGGGCGGAGAAGGACGCGAGGAGCGCGGCGGCGACCAGCAGGGCGAGCCCGGCCAGCGCCACGTCGAGGGGCGTCACGTCGCGGATCCCTGAGCGCCGAGGCGGGCCTCGGCGGCGGCGAAGAGCTCGTAGACGCGCGCGCGGACCGGCGGGTCAGCCAGCGCCTCGCGGACCTCCGGGTCGCGCAGCACCCACGCGAGGCGCGAGAGCGTGTGCAGGTGGCTCTGGATGGTGGGCGTGGTCACGATGAAGAGCGCGTGGACCGGGCGCCCGTCGATGGCGTCGAAGTCGACCGGCTGCTCGAGGAAGCAGAGGGTCACGGTCGGCTTCGTGACGTGCAGGACGATCGGGTTTCGCACGTGGGGGATCGCGATGCCGTCGCCGATGCCGGTCGAGCCCAGGCTCTCGCGGGCGAGCAGGACGGCGAGGAGCACGTCGCGATCGACGTCGTCGCCGAGGCGCAGGGCGTCGACCGCGGCCCGCAGCACGGCCCGCTTGTCCTCGCCGCCGACGCGGTAGAGGACGCCGCCGGCGCGGAGCGACTCGGTCAGCGACGGGACCGGCTCGGCCTCGGGCGCGACGAAGAGCTCGGGCGACAGCGGCACGCGCTGGGCGGTGGCCCACTCGAGCAGCTCCGACTTGTTGAAGCGGAACTGCTGGCCGAGGCGGTACGCCGGGAGGCGGCCCTGCTGGATCCAGCGGTAGACCGTCTTCTCGGAGACGCTGAGGAGGGTGGCGACGTCGGCGACTGAAAGCTGCATAATGGGTCACCAGTGGACAACGGTGGACATCTGCTCTTCGGGTGGCATAGCTGTCAACGAATATCTACTGGCCTCCAGGGCCGCGGCCGGACGGGCGTGACAGCGACGCGGGAAGGCCCTACTTTGCGGGCCATGAGACATCGCCTGCGCACCTGGATCGTCGCGTTCATCTCCCTCTTCCTCATCGTCCCGGTCACGACGTCGATCGTCATCGACTTCGGCCGCCCGCAGGTCGCCGAGGCCCGCTCCGGCGGCAGCGGCGGCGGCTTCCGGCGCAGCTTCGGCGGCGGCGGCGGCAGTCGCAGCTTCGGGGGCGGCGGGAGCCGGAGCCGCAGCTACGGCTCCGGCGGCGGCTACAGCAGCGGCGGCAGCAGCGGCATCGGCACGTACATGCTGCTCCGCTTCCTCTTCACCCCCACCGGCATGGTGGTGGTGGGGGTGATCGCCGTCTTCTTCTTCGTGGTCCCGGCCATCAAGAACGCCAACGAGCGCAAGCGCCAGGCCAAGCTCCAGGCGATCAGCGTCGGGCGCGTGCAGCTCGCCTTCGACGCGATGTCGACCGTCGGGCTCCGCGACCGCATCGAGGGCATCGTGCGCGAGGCGGACGTCGGGAGCTCGATGGGCATCTGGCGGATGGGGCAGCAGGTGCTGACGAGCGTCCTCGGCGAGCTCGACCACGTGTCCTTCGCCGCCTTCACCGAGGAGAAGGAGCGCCCGCCCGAGATCGGCGAGGAGGCCTTCCACCGGCTCACGAACGACGCGCGCAGCATGTTCGAGCGCGAGATCGTGCGGCGGGACCAGAAGGGGCTCGCGCTCACCCAGCGGAACTCGGACAAGGCCACCGACCTGCTCGACGAGGACGGGGACTTCGGCATCGCCGAGTACTTCATCGTGACCCTCGTCACCGCCGCTCAGGCCGGGCCCATCGGCCTGCCCGAGACCCTGGGGCCGCAGGAGGACGTCGAGAACGCCCTCAAGGCGATGTACGCCATCGGTCCCGACCGCCACGTCGGCTTCGAGGTCGTTTGGACCCCCGCCGCCGAGAGCGACATCCTCACCCGTGACGAGCTGCTGACCGACTACCCGCAGCTGGCGCCGCTGTAGGAGGCCCGCGCATGTTCACCGCAACGTCCACCGCCCTCGTCGCCGCCGACGCCGCGCCCATCACCCCGGGCGAGATCGGCCAGACCGCCGCCTTCTTCGTCGGCGCCTTCCTCCTCGTCGCCGTGGCGAAGGTCCTGCGGGACCTCATCGCCCGCCGTCAGGGGCGCTCCCTCGGCAAGCTCATCGTCGAGCGCGACAACGTCGCCGTCGGCGTCGAGATGGCCGGCTTCGTGCTCGCGATGGTGCTCGGCCTCCTCGGGAGCCTCGTCGTCTACGGCAACACCTGGTACGAGCAGGCCGGCGACCTCCTCCTCACCTGGGCCATCGTCTTCGTCGTGCTGATGGTGAGCGACCAGCTCATCTCGCGCGTCGTCCTGCGCGGGCTCGACTGCAACGCCGCCGTCGCGGACGACGCCAACCTCGCGGTCGCCATCGTGCGCGCGACCGGCAACGTCGCCACGGCCCTCGTCCTCCGCGGCGCGCTCTGGCACGACTCGGGGCTCGGCGAGCGTCTCGCCTGGGTCGGCCTCGGCCTGGTCGCGCTGGTCGTGCTCAGCCTCGGCTACCAGGCGCTCACCCCGTACGACGACGTCGCCGAGGTGCGGCACAAGAACGTCGCGGCGGCGCTGCCGATGGGCGGGATCCTGCTGGCCGTGGGCATCATCGTCGAGGCGGCCGTCCGCGGCGAGGGCGCCGGCTGGGCGGCCGACCTGGGCGCGCTCGTCCTCGACCTCTCCATCAGCGCAATCCTGATCGTGCTGCTGCGCTGGGTGGCCGACCGCCTGCTCCTGCCGGGCGCGACCTTCCACGAGGAGATCGCGCGCGACAAGAACGCCGGGGTCGGGCTCCTCGAGGCCGGGACCACGCTGAGCGTGGGCCTCGCGGTCGCCTACTTCCTGAACTGAGCCCGGGGCGGGCGGTCGTGGCCGCCCGCCGCGCTCAGAACGCGAACGGTCGGCCCTTCTCCGGCGTGGCCCGCTCGGCCTTGGCCTTGGGGGTGGCGCGGCGGACCTTCTTGGCCAGCCCCGCGTCGAAGGGCTCGACGGCGGTGGCGAAGGCGTCGGCGATGGTCTTCACCTGGCCGACGAAGGCGCGGCGGAGCCAGAACTCGCAGGCCTGCTTGCGGGCGTACTGCTCGCTCTCGTCGCGCTTCTCGCTCGCCCAGCCGCCGCAGAGCTTCTCGTAGCGGCCCGCGGGATCGCCGCGCTCCGCGACGAGCGCCTTCCGGTCGAGGTTGTCGAGCGCCCGCTTCTTCTGGAGGTAGACGTAGGCGTCGCCGAGGGTGTGCGCGAGCGGCTTGACCAGCGTCGCGTAGACGCGCCAGGCCGGGGCGCCGCAGATCTCGTCGCCGGGGCGCGGCGCGATCTGGGCGAGGAACCACGTGACCTGCTCGCTGGACACGCGGAGCACGTGCTGGTCGGCCTCGACGTCGCGCGGGAAGTAGATGCCGGAGAGCTGCCCCAGCGGATCCCAGGCGCCCGCCGGCGGCGCCGGGTGGCCGGAGCGCTGGGCGGGGTTGTTGAGGGCGTAGTAGGCGCTCTGCGGGTAGAACGGCCAGGCGTAGTCGAAGCCCGTGCGGGGGGCGAAGCTGCGGCCCTCGCTGTCCTTCAGGAAGCAGGCGGTGGGCTTCTTCGCGCAGTCGACGGCGTCGTCCTTGGCGATGGAGTCGCAGATGCCGTTGAAGAAGAGCGAGCGGAGCTCGGAGGTGATCGTCTGGCCGGGAGCGGCCTGCGCCGCGGGGGCGGCGAGCGGGACGAGGAGGGACACCGCGAGGAGGCGCGACAGGGTGGCTCTCATGGGGGCTCCGGGGAGGTGGGGGGAACGCGGCTCGGACGGCCGCCGCCGCCAGATCTTCACGGGTTGGACGCCCGGATCCGGGGGGCGAGGGCAGGCCGCGGTTGTAAAGGTTTCGTAGACGGTCGAGGTCGCCGTCGGGTCTGCGACGACTCGCCGCAGCCGGAGGCCCGGCGCGATCGCTACGCTTACCGGTGCGACGCCGCGGGCCAGGGTCGGCGCGGGGCCGCGAAGGGGGAGCAATGGCGCGTGCGCGGTCGTGGACGTTGGGGGCGCTCTTCGGGGGCCTGGCTTGGACGCTCGTGACGTCGGGGGCCTGCGCGCCCACCGGCCCGGCCGAGAAGGTCGCGGACGGCTCGCCCTGCACGTGGAACGTCGACTGCGTCAGCGGGCTCTGCCTCGCGGCGAGCGAGGACGGCGAGGCGACCGGCTGGGCCGACGGGATGTGCGCCTCGCCGTGCGACGACGGCTGCGGTGACGGCGGCGTCTGCGTGCGGCTCGACGCCGACACGCTGTGCCTGCCCGGCTGCGAGGACGACAGCGGATGCCGCGATGGCTACGTCTGTGCGACGGAGGCCGGCGCGTGCATGCCCGACTGCCGCCTCGACTGGACGTGCGGCGACGTCTTGGTGTGCGACGAGGCCGACGGCGTCTGCAAGCTCCCGTCGGTGCCCGGGGCGGACTTCGGCGCGGCGTGCGTGACCGACCTCGACTGCGCCTCCGGCATCTGCATCGCCGAGCTCGACGACGACGGCGTGACCACCGGCTGGGTCGGCGGCGTCTGCAGCGAGAGCTGCGCCGCCGGGAGCTGCGCCTCCGGCGGGACCTGCGTCCGCCTCGACGACCTGCTCCTGTGCACGCCGGCCTGCGAGGAGGGCGCGACGACCTGCGGCGAGGGCCTCGTCTGCAACGGTGCGGTCGGCGCGTGCCTGCCGGATTGCCGCCTCGACTGGGCGTGCAGCGATGGCTTCACGTGCGACGCCGACAGCGGGAGCTGCTCCCTCGAGACGGTCACCGGCGCGGCCTTCGGCGAGCCCTGCGAGCAGGACGCGAACTGCGCCTCCGGGATCTGCGCGGCCGCCTACGACGCCGCCGGCACGCTCACCGGCTGGGCCGACGGCATGTGCCTGGCGCCGTGTGGCAGCGCGGCTTGCGGCGACACGAGCGTCTGCGCGGTCCTCGACGGCGCCTCCTGGTGCGTGCCCGGCTGTGACGCCGCCACCCCGTGTCGCGACGGATACGTCTGCAGCGACGCGCTCGCGGGCTGCCTGCCGGACTGCCGCCTCGGCTGGGAGTGCGGCGACGACCTGACGTGCGACGCGGCGACCGGGGCGTGCGCGCTGTCGTCGGGGGGCGCGGCCTTCGGCGAGCCGTGCGTCGACGACGTCGACTGCGCCTCCGGCCTCTGCATCGCCGAGCACGACGACGGCGGCGCCTCCACCGGCTGGGTCGGCGGCGTCTGCACCGAGAGCTGCGCCGCGGGGACCTGCGCGTCGGGCGGCGCGTGCGTGCGCCTCGACGACGTCCTGCTGTGCGTGCCGGCGTGCGCCGCCGCGACGGACTGCGGTGACGGGCTCGTCTGCAACACCACGGCCGCGGCCTGCCTGCCCGACTGCCGCCTCGGCTGGGCCTGCGGCGACGGCTTCGCCTGCGCGGCGGACACCGGCGTGTGCGCGCTCGAGAACACCGTCGCGGCGACCCTGGGCGAGCCCTGTGACGCGGACTCCAACTGCGCCTCGGGCGTCTGCGCCGCCGCCTACGACGCCGACGGCCTCACCGGCTGGTCCGACGGCATGTGCATCGCCCCCTGCGGCAGCGCCGACTGCGGCGACGCCAGCGAATGCGTGGTCCTCGACGCCGCCGCGTGGTGCGTCCCGGCCTGCGACGCCCTCACGGCGTGCCGCTCGGGCTACGTGTGCGAGCCGGAGCTCGGCGCGTGCCTGCCGGACTGTCGCCTGGGCTGGGAGTGCGGGGCGGCGCTGGCGTGCGACGCCACCACCGGGACCTGCGAGCCGGCGCCGCTGTCGCCGGTCGGGAGCGCGTGCACGGCCGGCGCCGACTGCGCGACCGGGATCTGCGCCGAGGCGACCGACGCCGACGGCTTCACCGGCTGGACCGACGGGATGTGCATCGGCGCGTGCGGGAGCGAGCTCTGCGGCGCCGCGACGACCTGCGCGGTGCTCGAGGGGGCGGCCTGGTGCCTGCCCGACTGCTCCGCGTCGTGCCGCACGGGGTACGTCTGCGACCCCGATTACGGGGCCTGCCTACCGGACTGCCGCCTCGGCTGGGCGTGCCTGGCCGGCTACGTCTGCGGCGAGACGAGCGGGGTGTGCGAGGCGCCGTCGGGGAGCGGGCTCTGGGATCCGTGCGACAGCGACGACGACTGTGACAGCGGGCTGTGCGTGCTCCAGGACGATCCGACCTCGACGTGGACGACGAGCCGCTGCTCGGCGGCGTGCGCCGCCTCGTGCGCGGAGGGCTTCGCCTGCACGCTGCTCGGCGCCGAGTCGGTGTGCCTGCCGACGTGCGTCGGCCAGCAGGACTGCGAGGTCTCGTGGACCTGCGACGCGACGGTGGACGTGTGCGTCCCGAGCTGTCAGGCCGGGTGGGTCTGCCCGGATGGGACGCAGTGCAACGCCGCCGGACAGTGCCGGACGGGTGGGCCGGGGGGCGGTTGAGCGCCGCGGCGGTGGGCGGCGTGGCTCAGGGCCGGGCGAAGTCGACGAGGCGCGAGGCCGAGGGGCAGCAGTCGGCGCAGGTGTAGCGCTCGTACTGGCCGCCTTCGACGCGGACGGCGCGGTCCGGCGGCGCGGCCGGCGCCGTGTACGTGCCGCAGTCGTCGACGGTGCCGAGGGTCTCGTTCCCCCAGAGGACCTCGTCGACGTACCAGAAGCCGCGGCAGCGCTCGGGGCCGGCGACGTAGTCGTCGTAGCGGAGCTCGAGGGAGATCGACTCGCCGGGGGCGACGGGGAGCGTCCCCGCGACGAGGCGGAGGTCGCCGTCGGGGCAGATGGGGCAGGCGGCGAGGAGCAGGGGCGCGGCGAGGGCGGCGAGGCGGGTGAGCGCGTTCATGGGCAGCACCATCGCGAATCGCGCGCGGTCATCGCAAGGCGGGAGCCGGGAGGCCGTCGGTGAAGGCGCGGATGCGGCGCGCCATGACGTCGGGCCGCTCGAGGTAGGGGCCGTGGCCGAGGGCGGCGAGGCGCTCGAAGCGGGCGTGGCGCGGGAGCGCGTCGCGGTAGAAGCGGCGGGCGCTGTCGGGGAGGACGCGATCGCGCTCGCCCCAGAGGCAGAGGATGGGCATAGGGAGGGCGCCGAGCTCGTCGCGGGCGAGGAGGTCGCCGGGGCGGGCTCCCTCGATGAGGGCGCGGAGCTCGGGGCGCGCGAAGCGGCGGCGGACGCCCCAGGCGAGGAGGTGGCGGCCGAGGCGGCCGGTCTCCATGACGCAGTCGACGAAGCCGAGGGCGTCGGCGTGGGAGCGGATGCGGAAGCCGTCCTGGAAGGCGGCGAGCTCGTCCGCGCTCATCGCGGCGCCGGCGGGGGAGGAGAGGACGAGGGCCCGGACGCGGTCGGGGGAGGCGAGGGCGTAGCGGATGGCGGCGAGCCCGCCGAGGGAGCTGCCGAAGACGACGGCCGGGGCGTCGAGCCAGACGCCGAGGGCCTCGGCGAGGGCGAGCACGCCGGCGCGGCTGGGGCCGGCGCCGGCGTCGGCGAGGGCGGGGGTGAGGCCGTGGCCGGGCAGGTCGGGGGCGATGAGGCGCGCGAAGCCGCCCCGGAGGTGGCTCATGAGATCGAGGAGGTGCGCGCCGGTCGAGCTGAAGCCGTGGATGAGCACGGCGGTGCCGTGGCCGCGGCCCCGCATCTCGAGGGCGTGGACCGGGCCGTGGGTCGTCTCCGCCCAGCGGCTCCGCGCGCGTCCGAGGGCGCGGGTGGCGAGGATCAGGGCGCGATCGAGCGGCGGGCCGACGCGGCCGGCGATGGGATCCGAGGTCGGGACGGTGTCGAGGTCGAGGGTCACGGCGCGGCTCTGGTTTCGGGGCGACGACGGCAGGTGCGATCGCGGGCGCGAGGGTGGTATCAATCGGATATGAGCACTCATTCCGCAAGCTTCGCGCGTGTCCTCGGGGTCCTGATGGCGCTCCTGACGTGGGGGCCGCCCGCCTGGGCGGACGCGCCGCCCCCGCGCACGTCCCCGGAGGACGACGCCGCGCTCGAGGCCGTGAAGCGGGGGGACGCGCTCTTCGACGCCGGCTCCATGGAGGAGGCGCTGGCGGTGTACGACAGCGTGCCGCGGGCGAGCCTCGTGGGGAGCTACGCGCGCTACAAGTCGGCGTGGTGCCTGGTGAATCTGTCGCGGCCGGCGGACGCGCTGGGGCGCTTCCGGGAGCTGGCGATCGCGGGGCGGTCGTCGCTCGTGGAGAACGCCAAGGCGGTCGGGCGCGAGGCGGCGAAGGACTGCGCGATGGTCTACGCGATGGTCGGCGATCCGAAGAAGGCGCTGGCGTTCTTCGAGGAGCTCTCCCCCGAGCGCTTCCTCGACCTGACCGAGCGCGTGGCGACGGCGTACGCGGACAGCGCCATGTATCCCGAGGCGGAGGTCGTCCTGGCGGCGCTGACCGCGGCGGTCAGCGGTCGGAGGGACCTGGCGCCGGAGGCCTACCGGGCGGCGCGCTATCAGCGCTTGCTGCTCGACCTCGCCTGGCGGATCGGGGACCGGGCGCGGCTGGCGGCGGCGGCGAAGCCCCTGCCGGAGCGGTGGGCGGCGGCGCGGCCGATCGCGACCGAGAAGTGGCGGGCCGAGGAGCACGAGGAGCTGCGGACGCTGGTCGTGGCGATCCTGGAGGAGATGCGGCGCGAGGCGGCGCGGGCCCTGCCGCGCGACGAGCTGCGGGCGCGGATGGAGGCGATCTCCGGGCCCTACCTGAAGGTGTTCCCCGAGGATGCCGACGCGCTGCCCGCCGCCCCACGCTGACGGCGGTCGCGGGCCCGGGCGAATTTAACCGAGCGGACGACGCGTTGTGCGAAATGGTCCTTGTCGGCGGCCACGGCGTCGCGCGGACGTTTGCGGATGCCGCAAAGATCCCCGCCCGTGCGGTGCGATAGGGATCTCGGCGCCTCAGAGGGCTGCTGTCGCAGATCGTCCCTACGCGATGCGACAGCCTCGGCAGCGGCGCGCCGGCGGTGTTCCGTGGCACGGACTTTGCCTCCCATCGGCCCGATCTCTCGACATCTCTACTCCCACGGGAGGTGGGTCATGGCGTCTCGATGGCTGGGTGTAGTCGTTGCCGCCGGGCTCTTCGTCGCGTGCGACGACAGCACGGGGACGACGAACGCAGGCGTGGACACGTTGGTGGACCAGGACACGATCGCGCAGGACACGACAGCGGAGGAGGACACGGTCGCGGTCGCGCTCGAGACCGTGCGTTTCCGCGTGATCGATCCCGAGCTCCGCGGGGCTCCCGTCGCCGGCGCCCTGGTGACCTTCACGCCGCCGTGTGAGAGCGCGCTCAAGGCGGTGAGCGACGCCGATGGGGCCATCTCCTTCGAGACCGCCCTCGACTGGTCGTGCGGCAGTGCGCGCGTCCGCGTCACGGAGGCCGAGCACGCGACGCTCGTCGTCGACGGGCTGGCCGAGTCGGACCTCCTCGCGGCGGGATCTTCCGGGATGGCCTTGCCCATGACCTACTACGACCTGACGGAGTACACCGCCGAGTCGGAGATCGTCGTGGAGGGCGGCGTCGAGTGGTTCCAGGACCTCTCGCACACGCTCCTCGTCGACACGGACACGTCGCCCTCGCGATTCCAGGGGCCGAGCGACCACTGGTCCGTCGGCGCCGCCCGCGGAGAGCCGTTCAACTGGATCGCGCTCGAGTTCCACCAGGGGTCCGCGCCGCCCTTCCGCGGCTACGACCAGATCATCGACCAGGCGGCGGCCGGCGTCGTGCGGCGTGCGGAGATGGACCGGACGATGGCGATCAACTTCGCGACCACGTCGGTCCCGATCGAGCGCACGCAGATCGCGTTCCCCGCGGTGCCGACCCCGTCGGCCGGGCTCTCCGCGGGGGTGCCCTACGTGGTCATCGCGGACCGGAGCGGCCTCACCCTCGGCTACTCGGAGCGCCTCGGTGCGACGGCGCTGAACAGCGAGGCGTCGGGCGGGGTCGCCTGGCTCGCGCTGGAGTCGGTGACCGAGCCGAGGACGGTGCTCCTGTGGAGCGCGAGCGGTGTCGAATCGGTGGTCCTCGTGGACGGGCTCCCGAGCGCCGGGACCCAAGACGTGACCTTCCTGCGTCCGCCGGAGCTCACCTCGCCGGACAAGGCGAAGGCGAACGTCGCCCTCACCTGGACGAACCCCGAGCCCGAGCGGCACGTCGTGATCGCGGTCCTCGCGACCCAGGGCGCCGCGGAGGGGCGCGCCGTCGCGCGTGTGCTGCTGCCCCCGGCCACCACGACCGCGACGCTGACCGAGCTCGGCTTCCCCGAGGAGGCCCTCGCGGGGCAGCGGCTCGTCACGGTGGCGACCTGTGACCTCGACCAGGCGGAGGGGAGCTGTCGTCGGATCGCCACGTCGTCGCCGCGCAGCATCTTCCCCGCGAACTGAGCCGCGACACGCTTCGTGGGACCTCGGTGGGGTTCTCGCCGCCGGCGGATCGTGCATACTCCCGCACCTTGCGAAACCTGTGACGACGAGGTGAGGCGATGCGGCGTTGGCGGATGCTCGGCGTGGTGATGGTCCTCGGCGTGGGCGGCGCCCTCGGGGCGTGCGGCTCGACGGGCGGCGCGGCGGCGGAAGGCGCCGCGGCGGCGGCCAAGAAGGCCACGCTGAGCGCCGCGGAGATCGAGGACGCGTGCTGGTCGGCGATCGTCGACCTCGAGTGCGCGGTCACGACCTCGGCGGAGGGGGACCGCTTCTCGTCCTGCGACTGCGAGGCCACCGCCGAGGGCGAGCGCGCCATGATGACGGTCAAGGGCGCCAAGGCCGACGGTGCCGACGTGAACGCCACGGTGAAGCTGGCGCACACGGCGGACGGCTGGGTCCTCGTCCGCGAGGAGTAGGAGAGGGGGCACCCGCGGGGGACCACCCGGTCGGTACCGCGCGTGCTCGCCTGCCTTCTCAGCGTTTGAGCTGCGTGCTAGCGTCACGGGCTATGTCGGATATCGGCCCCGTCTGGCTTCGAAAAGAGCTCCCACAACCGATCGCGAACGCGTGGCACCTCGCGCTGCTCGGGAGTCCGGTCGATGGTTTCGCGGCCGCCACCGCGGTCGAGGTGGCGCTTCGTTTCGTCTCGGCGCTGCAGGCCGCGAGCCTCCTCGCGGAGGGAGGGAGCCTCCCGGAGTTGCTGTCGTCCGGTCGATTCACCAGGCCGAGCCTCGGGTCGTGGATCCTGCTCTGTCGGCAGCTTCGGGATGCCCTCGAGGCGCCATTCCTGCCAGACCTCGGACGGTGGCCAGAGGGAGAGACGAATGATCTCCTCCGGCGCTTCGGTGAAGCTCGCAACGCCCTCGCCCACGCGGGGCAGATGACGCCATTCGCGCGCCGCGAGGCGGAGCTCGAGCTGACGGCGCTTGCGGCCCAGGTTCTCGAGACGCTCGGGTGGCTGCGCCGCGTGGGGTTGCTCTACGTCATCGAGGCGCACGCCGAGTCGGACGGCACTTTCGTCGGCCGCACCCAAACGTTCCGGTCGTGGGACATCCAACCTCTGAGCGAGCGTGCCAAATGGCGTGGGTACGTCGAGCTCAATCACCTGTACCTCGCCTCGACCGAGCCGGGGAGCATGTCCCTGCTCGATGTCGAGCCGTTTTTGCGCCGCGCGCGCTTGCCCGGGGCACATGCCGAGGCCATCTGCTTGTGGAGTGGCTTTGGAGTCCGTGGGGACCTGCGCCTCAGTGACGATTTGCAGGGGCTCCAGAGTTGGACACCGATCCCCGACGCGGTGCGCGTCGTGCGCTACGAGCCGCTCATCACGCGGCGCAAGCACACGGACGCGACACTGCACGAGGTTCTCGTCGAGGAGCCGCCGACCGAGCTCAATCGCCCTGTGCACGTCATCCCATCAGGCGGCGGCGTCTCGACGGCCAAGCCACGGCGACGCGGCAGAGGTCTGCGCTGGCCGATCTGGTTGAGCGTGGGGCTCGTCGCGGTCGGTGGCGGCGCGATCGCGTGGTCTGCGTCGTCGCAGACGGGCACCGGCGCGAGCGAGGCCGCCGCCAAAGAGGGCGGCCACGGCACGACTCCGACGTGCCTGGCGCCGAACCTCCGCGGGGAGTGGCGCTTCGATGCCACAGTGCTCGACGGCAAGCCTGGATGGGAGCGCGGGAGAGCCGTCGCAGGGCACTACAGCGCCGTCTTTCGGAAGGCAGGCGCGGATTGTCGCGTGTCCGCCGAGGTGGTCAAGCTCGGCTACACCTACCCCGACGCGCAGACCGGACGCATGGCGGAGAATCACACCCGCCTCTGGGCGACGCAGGATTTCGATCCGTCACCGACAGGGCACTCCATCGCCGCGGCGCTCGAGTTGACGAATCCCGAGAGAGACCGCGCCTCAATCGCCTTCCGCGTGACGCGCGAAGGGGACGCGTTGGTCGGGCTGTGGCGTCATGCCGAGGGTGATTGGCGCGCCGCTGGCTACTCCGGCTACATCCTGGGCGGGCTCGCGTCCGCCGAGCAGCTGCCCGAGTCGACACCGTGCTTCGAGGACTGCGTCGTGAAATGCCACCGCGGCAGCGACGTGCTCGACCCCGCGACGGAGGGGTGTCTGCTTCGCTGCGTGCGCCGGCTACGAGACTGCAAGGACTGAGGCTGGCGAAAAATCGCTACAGGCGCGATGGTTGAGGCCTCCGGTGAGGAGCGCGCGATGGGGAAGCGGAAGAGCCGCGAGGTCGGTGAGATCCTCGTTTGCTGGGTCGCGACGACCCACAGGGAGGAGCCGCTGCTGACGGTGCTCGCCGACCACGGCTCGGAGCTCCGCGGCGCAGTCGAACTGCTGGTCATCGGCTACCGGGTCGCGCCCGGCGACGCGATGGCGCGCGAGGCGTTCGAGGCGACACGGGAGGCGCTCCTCCGGGAGCTGCCGCCGAAACTCTGCCCCGAGATCCGCGGCTGGCCGTGGGTGACCGAAGCCGCGCCCATCGACCACGCGCCCATCCTCGACGCCGCGAAGGCGCTCCTGACCGAGCTCCGCGCCGAGCATCCGGACGCCCGAATCAACATCCACCTGTCCCCAGGGACGCCGGCCATGCACGCCGCCTGGCTCGTGCTGGGCCACGGGGGCTTCATCGCCAACACGCGGATGCTCCAGACCCGGCCAGAGCGTGTCCGCCAGCCGGGCGATGCGCCCATCGCTTGGGTCGATCTTCCGGCCGAAAGCTGGGGACGAATTGTCAGGAGCAGCGCGCCTACGCTGGTCCCCGCGGACGACGACGAGGTCCTGTGGGACCCGGCCCGGGTCGTCAGCCCGAGCGCGCGCCGGACCCTGGCGCAGGTGCAGCGGTGGGCGCCGCTCCCGGCCCCGATCCTGCTCCTCGGCGAGCGCGGCACCGGCAAGACCACGCTCGCCCACACCATCCGCGCCGCGAGCGGCTTCCGAAAGCTCGACCGCGCCGCCTGGCCGGTCGTCGTCTGCGGCCAGTTCCGCGCCAACCCGCAGCTCGCCCGGGCCGATCTCTTCGGGCACGCCAAGGGCTCCTTCACCGGGGCGAGCGTCAAGCGCGAGGGGCTCCTGGCCGAGGTCGAGGGCGACACCCTCTTCCTCGACGAGGTGGCGGACCTCGACCGCACGACCCAGCGGCTCCTCATGGCCGCCCTCGAGGGGCGCGGCTATCAGCGGATCGGCGAGGCGAAGAACCGCGCGACGGAGTTTCGCCTGCTGGCGGCGACGAATCGCCCGCTGGCCGCCCTCGTGTCGAGCGCCCGGGATGGCGAGTACACCCTCGACGCCGACTTCTTCGACCGCATCTCGACCTTCGTGCTGTCGATCCCGCCGCTCCGCGAGCGACGGGAGGATCTGCCGCTCCTGTGGGCCTCGTCCCTCGCCCGCGCGGCCCGGTCCATCGGCGTCGGCGCCGCCCTCACCGGCCCCATCGAGCGCGCCGAGCCGCTGCTCGTCGGCCTCCGCGACCACCCGCTTCCCGGCAACCTCCGCGACCTCCAGCGCGCCGCCTGGGCGGCGGTCGCCGAGCTCCACGCCGGCGCC
>SBGO01000707.1 GCA_006226565.1 Deltaproteobacteria bacterium
TGGTCCCGCGCAGGCGGTTGGCGACGCCCCCCATGAGCGCCTGCACGAAGGCCAGCCCGACCCCTGCGTCGTGCTGGGTCAGCACCGCGTAGCGCGCCAGGTCCAGCCGCGCGAGGCGCAGCGCCGTCTCGGCCGTGACCGTCGCCGACCGCGGCTGCCCGTCGAGCAGGCTCAGCTCGCCGAAGTGCTCGCCGCGCTCCACCGGCCCCAGATCGACGGCGCCGGCGCGGACGCGCGCGCGCCCCTCGACGACGAGGTAGAGAACCCGCTCGAGGTCCCCGCGGCGGATGATCTCCGCGCCTGCGGGGTAGGTCACGAGCTCCATGTGGTCGGCCAGCAGCGCCCGCGCGGGCGCGTCGAGCGCCGCGAACAGCGGGTTCGCCCCGAGCGCTTCGACCACCTCGATGATGCCCTCTTCGGTCATGCTGGCGAGCCTACGCCCACCGCGGGCCCCGTGCCAGCCTGAGCTGCGGCGCGGCCGCATTGCATCGCAATACGACCGCGCCGGCCCCGATCACGCCTTCTTGTTGCCCACGAGGATCGCCTCGACCTCGCCCAGCAGGCCGTACTTGAAGACGAGCTTGTAGAGCGCGCGATCGACGTCCGCGCTGAGCCAGAGCTCGACGTTTCGCGAGTACGCATCGCCGCGCTTGATCTTGCCGCGCAGGGGGATGGCCTTGCGGATCCCGATGGGGAGGTGGATCTCCGAGGCGGTCCCGACGGTGAAGTCGAGGTCGTAGACCATGCGGCCGTCGTAGACCTGGATGGCGTAGTGGGTCCCCGGGGTCATGTCCTGGTGCATGATCCAGGCGAAGACGCTGACGATGTCGGTGCCGCGCTGCCGGAGGGTGTAGTCGTTCTTGGCGAAGACCTTGCCGCCGCGCGTGTCCGTCCCCTTGACGCGGCGCCCCTCGAAGACCGTCTTGTAGACGCGCTGCACGCGGTCGAGGGTGATGTCCCAGCGGGCGCGGACCGGCAGCCACACGTGGTCGACCCAGCTCGTGGAGGCGGTGTCGGTCTGCATCACCGACGCCGCGACGCCCTCGGTGCGGGCGTCGATGCGGATCGGCCGCAGGGTGTGCTTGCCGATCTTCTCCGGGGTGCCGATGAAGAGGATCGCCTCGCCGGCCTTGGAGCCGAGGGCGCGCAGCTCGTAGCGGTAGGTGTAGGCTGCGTCGTCCTTGGGGGCGATGTCGTTGGCGGCGGCGCCCGAGGCGCCCGCGAGGAGCATCGCGAGGGTCGTGCCGACGGTCAGTAGCGTGCTGGTCTTCATGCTCACCTCCGGGTGACGGGGACGCGCGGTGCGACGGCCGCGCTCGGAGGGCTATTCAGCTTGGTTGTAACCCGGAGCGCGTCGGAGCCGATGCTCGGGTACACTGCGCGCGGTACCGAGCCCCTCCGCGGGGCCTCCGAGCCCGACCGCGCCGCGAGCCCCATGATCTCACCGAACGCACCGAACGCACCGAACGCCCCCGCGCCGACCGAGCTGCCCATCGACGCGCTGCGCCAGGCCTTCGACGCGGCACTGCGCGCGGGGCCGGTGGTCGTCACGGCGCCGACCGGCTCCGGCAAGTCCACCCGCGTCCCGAGCTGGTGCCCGGGGCCGGTGCTGGTGGTCGAGCCGCGGCGGGTGGCGTGCCGGAGCCTGGCGCGGCGCGTGGCCGAGCTCGAGGGGACGAGCGTGGGCGCCGAGGTCGGCTACCACGTGCGCGACGACCGGCGGGCGAGCGACGCGACGCGCATCCTCTTCGCCACCCCCGGCGTGGTGCTGCGCTGGCTCGCCGGTGGCGCCGCGCTGCCGTTCGCGACCGTGATCCTCGACGAGCTCCACGAGCGGAGCCTCGACGTCGATCTGCTGCTGGCGCTGCTGCTCTCCCGGCGACCGGCCCAGCTGGTCGCGATGAGCGCGACCCTCGACGCCGAGCGGGTGGCGGCCCACCTCGGCGGGACGCTGCTCCGCGGCGACGGGCGCCTCTTCCCGGTGGCGGTCAGCTACCTCGGCGAGCCGGCCGCGCTCCCGACGAGCGAGGGCCTGGCCGACCGGGTCGCTGACGCGGTGGCGCGGGCGGAGCAGGATCCCGGAGACGTCCTGGTGTTCCTGCCGGGCAAGGCCGAGATCGCCCGGGTCGCCGATCGGCTCGAGCGGCGCTGCCCCCACGAGGTGCTGCAGCTCCACGGGGCGCTCCCGGCCGAGGTCCAGGACCGCGCCTTCAGCCCGGGCCCGCGGCGGCGCGTGATCCTCGCGACCAACGTCGCCGAGACCTCGCTGACCCTGCCGCGGATCGGCGTGGTCATCGACGCCGGGCTCGTGCGGCGGACCCGCTATCACCATGGCCGCGGCGTGCTGACGCTGACGGCCATCGCGGGCGACAGCGCGGATCAGCGGACCGGGCGCGCCGGGCGACTGGGCCCTGGCGTCTGCTATCGCCTTTGGGGACGCGCCGGGCGGCTCGAGCCGGTCACGCCCCCGGAGATCGCGCGCGAGTCGCTGGTGCCGCTCGTGCTCGGCGCGGCGGCATGCGGCGCGGACGTCGACGCCCTGGCCTTCCTCGACCCGCCGGCCGGCCACGCGGTCGCGCAGGCGCGGGGCGAGCTCGAGGC
>SBGO01000139.1 GCA_006226565.1 Deltaproteobacteria bacterium
CCGCGCAGCCCTCGGCGCGCCCGCCGCCGACGCCATCGGCGTCACCCAGGGTCGCGTCGCCGCCGAGGGCGTCCCCGCCGACGACCTCGCCGGTGCTCGCGTCCACGTCCTCCCCCGCCGGCTCGTCGAAGCACCCGGGCTTGGGCTCGCACGCACCCCAGTGGCCGTCGTCGCCGCACACGTGGGTGCCGACGACGCACCCGACCGGCACCCACTCGAGGGCGCAGGTGCCGGTGACGCCGGGCGCGCAGACCGCGCACACGAGCAGCTCGTCGACCTGCCCGTCGCAGTCGTCGTCCACGCCGTTGCAGACCTCGCCGTTCACCAGGCGCGGATCGGCGGCGGCGCAGACGAAGGTCTCCTTCGGGCCGCACGCCCAGGTCCCGGGCGCCGCGCACGTCCCGGTCGACGCCTCGCACGGCGTGCCCAGCGCGACGTCCTCGTCGATCTCGCCGTCGCAGTCGTCGTCCACGCCGTTGCACCGCTCGGGCCCGCACGGCGCGCACCCCGGATCGGTGTCGGGGTCGCACACCTCGCAGCCCTCGTCGGTCTCGCCGTCGCAGTCGTCGTCCGCACCGTTGCAGATCTCCTCGGTCGGCGTGCAGACCGCGCAGCCCTCGTCGATCTCGCCGTCGCAGTCGTCGTCCACGCCGTTGCAGGTCTCCTCGGGCACGGCGCCGCACGCCCCGCAGGCGTTGGCGACGCCCTCGTCCACGGCCCCGTCGCAGTCGTCGTCACGGCCGTTGCAGACCTCGTCGGCGCCCGGGTGCGTCGCCGCCGCCCCGTCGTCGCAGTCGGGGCCCGGCGCGGCGAGGTAGCCGTCGCCGTCGGCGTCACCGCTCGTCACGCCGCTCGCGACGGCGCGGATGCGGTCCACCCGGAAGGTGTCCGTCCCGTCGACCGCGGGGTCGAAGCGCAGCGCCGTCACGGTGCCCGTCCAGGCGGGGTTGCCCGAGAAGTCGGCGTGCACGACCTGCATCTGACCGCCGCCCGGGACGATGAGCTGCTCGGACTTGGCCTCGTTCCAGGCGTTGTCCGCGGCCGTCTTGAAGAAGACCTGCGCCAGCCGCGGGCCTCCGTTCGAGCGCAGCGTCAGCTCGAGGGCCTTCTTCGCGCCGGCGTCGATGCGCGCGCGCGTGTTGACGATGTACGGGTCGGAGCCGGCGAGCTGCACCGCGAGCTGGTCATCGGCGGGCACGATGGCGAGCGAGGAGACCGCGTGGCCCACGGCCCACCCCTCGGTGTCCGCGGCGTCCGGCCCGTCGAAGTCCCAGCGGTCGCGGGCGAAGACGTCGTGCTGCTTGTAGGCGCGCAGGAGGCCGCCCGCGTGGTTCGTCTCGACGGCGTCGTTCCAGCTCGTCTGCTCCCCGTAGTACCCGGCGACGTGCTGGATCCACGCGCGCACGTCGGGGTGGTCCACCTTGCCGATGGAGTAGCCGACCGCCCGCGTCACGAAGGCGATCTTCTTGCCCTCGCCGGGCGCGAACTGCTCGATGTAGTACTTGCCGTTCGCCGGCGGGTTCGCCTTGTCGGGGTTCTGCGTGTAGCCGTCGGCGACCGAGAGCTTCCACGTCTGCGCGTCGAAGTTCGGGTAGTCGGTGTAGATGTGGTAGCTGACCGGCTCGAGGTAGGGCGACTCGAACCAGACCCAGGCGATGGCGCTGTCGGTGGTGCTCGTCGCGGCGCCGCTCGGCGCGTTGCGGATGATGACCTCGGTGACGAACTCCTGCCCGACCCACAGGTCCATCGTGCCGCTCGAGCTCCCCTCGGTGGCGAAGTTCGCCGTCTGCCCGGTCGGCGGGTAGGTCTTCACCTCGATCGTCATCTCCGGATAGTCGGGGCTGCACGGGCCGCCGCCCGGGCCGCCGCCCCACCACTCCCAGTGCCAGTTCTCGCTCGGGACGGTGCGCTCGAAGCCGTAGGCCGCGGCGTGCGCGTTGAGCCAGGTCAGCACCCCGGCGGAGCTCGTGTTGAGATCGAGGGCGTGCCCGCTCTGGTGGTTCGAGTAGCCCGGGTAGGCCGCGAGGTTGCAGTTGTTGCAGTTGCAGTTGATGTAGCAGTTGTAGAGGTACTGCTGCTCCGCCATCGTCCGGAAGCCGCTGACGACCTTCAGGGTCACCCCCTGGTTCGCCGCCGCCTGCGCCATCACGTAGTACGCGTTGGCCGTGTTCTTCTCGACCTTCTTCCCGTCGACGGTCACCACCGTGATCGGGAACGCGTTGCCTTGGCTGTAGCCGGTGTCGGTGCTCTCCGAGCAGTTGATGCTCGACAGCGCGAGGGACACCGTCGCGACCTCGGTCGGCTCGGCCTCCGGGGGGCTCACGAGCGGCGCGTCGACGGTGCAGGACAGCCCGGCCAGGGCCATCGCGAGGGGCAGCAGACGGACGGTGCGGACCATGCACCGCACCATACATCCACGCGTCGCGGGCGCCTATGGGCGGCCGCCAACCCACGCACGTTCCCGGTTGCGGGGCTCTCCGGGTCGCGCCGTGCGCGCCCCCGCTACTGCGCCGCGGCGCGGTGGGCCGCGAGCTCCGCGTGCGCCTCGCGGAGGTGCGGGAGGCCGTCGCCCTCCGCCAGCGCGTCGACGCACGCC
>SBGO01000192.1 GCA_006226565.1 Deltaproteobacteria bacterium
CGGGCCGCGGCGGGCAGGGCGGCGAGCGAGGTGTCGAGGGTCAGCGGCGCGGCGGGCGACGCGACGGTCGCGGCCTCGGCGGCGACCGGGAAGGCCGGGGGCTCGGCGCGCTCACAGGCGACGAGCGCGAGGGCGGCGAGGGCGAGGATGGGCTTGGCGGCTCGCACGGACGCGGACTCCGGGCTCTGGAGGGGAAGGGCGCCCCTATGAACCCCGAATCCCCCTTGAACTGCAAGCCCATCCACCCCAGGGTTCCAGGACGATGCCACGACAACCCACCGGCTGGCACCCCGAGTCGCGCTTCACGACCGTCGGTGGCGTGCGCTGCCACTACGTCGACGTCGGGCCGCGCGACGCCCCGCCGCTCGTGCTCGTCCACGGCATCGCGGTGTCGAGCTGGGCCTGGCGCTTCAACCTCCCGCGGCTGACCCGCGACCACCGCGTCATCGCCCCGTGCCAGAAGGGCTTCGGCTGGAGCGGCCGCGACCACGGGGACTACAGCGTCGGCGGGCTCGCCAGCTTCGTCCTGGGGCTCCTCGACCAGCTCGGCGTCGCGCGCGCCGACTTCTGCGGCAACAGCCTCGGCGGCGCGGTGGCGCTGTGGCTCGCCCAGCACCACCCGACGCGGGTGCGCCGGCTGGTGCTCGAGAACGCCGCCGCCCTGGCCGACCAGCGCCCGTGGCACCTGCTCCACACCCAGATCCCGGCCCTCGGCCCCGTCTACCGGAGCCTCCTGGGCCCGACGATCTTCCGCGCCGGCCTGATGGCGCTCGCGTACAAGAACCTCGCGGTCGACAGCGACTACATGGCGGGCTTCTGGACCCCGCTGGCCGCGCCGCGCAGCATCCAAACGCTCCTGGCGGTCGCGCGTCGCCTCCCGGCGAGCCTCGCCGAGGTGGATCGGCTCCTCCCGACCGTCGAGCAGCCGACCCTCATCGCCTGGGGGATGAAGGACGGCGTGCTGCCCGTCCGCGGCGCCTACGCCCTCGCCCGACGCCTCCCCCACAGCCGCGTGGTCCTCTACCCCGAGTGCGGTCACTGCCCACACGAGGAGGATCCCGAGCGCTTCGACGCGATGATGCTGCGCTTCCTCGCCGACGAGCCCACCCCGGCGACGGCGGACGTGACGACGGCGGACGAGGCTGCTACAAGCCCTCCACCAGACGACACCCCCCACGGCCCGGAGCGCGGCGCATGGTCGAGAACATCGAAGAAATCACGGTGAGCTACGAAGAGGGCGGCGACCTGCTCGTCGAGGAGCTCGACAAGGTCATCCTCTCCCGCGGCTCGTGGACGACGATCCTCTTCAAGTACCGCGAGTTCGACAAGAAGACGGAAGGGATGGGCCCGATCAAGTACACCATCCGCCGCTACCAGAAGCGCAACGGCGTCTTCCGTCAGCAGAGCAAGTTCAACATCTCCAGCGTCAAGCAGGCGCGCCAGCTCCACGAGGCGCTCGGCGGCTGGATCGACGAGGACGGCGGCGACGAGTAGCCGCTAGCCGGGGGCGCCCCCGGACGCCGCGCGGAGCCGCGTGATCTCGGCTTCGACCTCGGCGCGATCGGGGGCGTCTCGCCGGACCCGCAGGTAGGCCTCCCACGCCTCGGCCGCGCCGTCGTCGTCCCCGGCCTCGGCGAGCGCCACGCCGAGGTTGTACCAGGCCTCGTGGCTGAACGGGTTCGACTCGAGGCTGAGCCGGTAGGCCCGCGCCGCCTCCGGGAACGCCGCCACGTCGCAGAAGGCGTCCCCGAGGAGATAGAGCGCCTCCCAGTGCCCCGGCTGGAGCTTGAGCGCCGCCGTCAGGAGCACCGCCGCGCCGCGCGGGTCACCGGCCGCGAGGCGCAGCTCCGCGCGCCGCACGAGATAGGTGGGCTCTCCCGGCACCGCCGCCGCGACCGTCTTCAGGACCTCTTCGGCGGCCTCCGGGCGCTCGTGGTCGAGGTACAGCTCGCACAGGAGCGCCACCGCCTCGGTGTCGGCGGGGTTGCGCGCGATGACCTGGCGGAGCCGGTCGCTGGCCGTAGCCTCGTCACCCGCCTCGATGGCGGTGAGCGCGGCGTTGAACAGCTCGGCGGGGTCGGTCATCCGCGGGGACCTTACCCACGGGGCGGACCGGCGTCATGAAATCTGCCCCGTCTTGCGCACGCCTCACTCGAGCGGGAAGGGCCACTTGAAGAGGACGCCCGCCTCGATGTCGTCGCCGTCGGCCGACAGCCCGTGGCGCCAGCGGACGTAGCCCCCGAGGATCCCGCCGGTCACGACGAACCCGGTCCGGAGCGCGTGGACGGCCCGCGCCCCGCCGAGCTCCGCGCTGTAGCCGAGCTCGAGGCCGAAGAGGAACCAGCCCGCCTCGGCGCCGACGGAGATCCGCGTCCGGTCGACCCCGAAGACGTACACGGCGTCCGTCCAGGCCCCGGCCCAGAAGAGGTTGGACAGGTAGACCGCGCTCGCCTCGGCGCCGAGCAGCAGCCCCGCGCCACGCTCGTCGAGCCCGGCGGAGCCGCCGACGTTGAGCCCGACCGGCAGCCACCAGCCCGGATCGCGGGCGCCGGCGCCGGGGCCGGGCGGCGGCAGGTC
>SBGO01000161.1 GCA_006226565.1 Deltaproteobacteria bacterium
TCCCTCGCCGACCTCGCCGCCGCCCCCGCCTGGCCCCGCCAGCGGGTCCGCGCGCTGCCCGGGGCGTGCCGGGGGGCGCTGCTGCGAGACTGGGCCGACCACCTCCGCCGCGACTTCGGCGCCGAGGCGGTCGAGCGCCTGCGCGACGACCTCGCCCTCCCGGAGGCGGCCCTGCCCGACGCGCCCGCGCGCCGCGCCTGGTACCCGCTCCACCACCAGCTGCTGATGACGCGCTGGGTCGGAGACGCGCTGCTCGGCGGCGACCTGCTCGCCCTCGAGCCGCTGCTCTTCACCGCCGCCCACGGCGCCCGCGACCGGGTCATCGAGTGGGCCCTCGCCAGCGTCGGCGTGGGCTTCGTCTTCCGCCAGAGCGCGCGCGTCCACGGCTGGCTCTACGACCGCGGCGCGGTGCACGCCGCCGTCCGCCGCGGGGCCGCCGAGCTCACCTGGAGCGGCGCCGCGTTCTTCGGCGAGCCGACCTGGCGCCTGCTCCAGGCCTTCGTCGTCCGCTCGACCGTGCGCTCCCTGGGCCGCGAGATCACGACCTGCGAAGCCCGCGACCCCGGCCCGGACGGCTTCTCGATCCGCGTCCGCTGGCGCTGACGCCGCGCCTCAGAACGCGTCCTGGATGGCCCGCACCACGCTCGCCTCGCGCGCGGACGAGCGGGTGACGAGCTCGCCGCACGGGACGAAGTCGCGCACCTTGACGTAGGACTCGGGCGGCTCGCGGAACGGGACCTGGAGCGCGATGCTCATCACCCCCGCCCACACCTCGAGCTTCGTCGGCTCGCGCCCGGGGCGGCCCACCTGGAGGACCGCGGCGCAGCCGCCCTTGACCCGCACCAGGAGCACGCCGACC
This sequence comes from Deltaproteobacteria bacterium, assembly GCA_006226565.1. Classification (GTDB taxonomy): domain Bacteria; phylum Myxococcota_A; class UBA9042; order PHBI01; family PHBI01; genus PHBI01. The sequence continues at coordinate 860 of SBGO01000161.1, forward strand.
GACGTGCCCAGGCAGCCGTCGGCGGGGCAGACCCGCTCGGGCTCGGGGCGGACGTCCACCGGGCGCCCCGGCAGCTCGCGCTCGATCAGCGCGAGGAGGCGCCGCTGCAGCGCCGTCGCCTCGGGGCGCATCTCCTGGGTCAGATCGCTCGGGTAGACGCGCGGCCAGAGCAGCACGATCCCGCCGGACTCCCCCCGCGAATGCGAGACGCGCGGCCCGGGGACCACGATCTCCTGGTCGTAGGGGCCACGGCGGCTCTCCGCCGTCTGGCAGGACGCCGCCGCGCTGGCGACGACGAGCAGGGTAGCGAGGGCGACGGCGCGCATGGTTCCTCCGCTGGAGCGTGGCAAGCGAGGCTAACCGTTTTGGTCGTCGCAGCGAAGCCTCGCGATCGGTCGTTCCGGGATTGCTCGCGGCAAGCGGAGCGCTCTGCTAGGCTCCCGTCTGGTGGGGGTGCTGCAGTGCATCCTCGACTCAGCTCGTTCAGGGGGGAGACGATGCGCGGGTTCGGGTGGGGCCTGGCAGCGATCGCGGGGGTGTGGCTCGTCGCCAGCTGTGACGCAGGTGCGCAACGCGCGCCGGCGCCGAAGTGTGACGACGGGATCCTCAACGGCAACGAGAGCGACCTCGACTGCGGCGGCTCTTGCGGCCCGTGCGCCTTCGGAGACGCCTGCCGAGCCCCCGGCGACTGCGCGACCAACGTCTGCGAGGCGAAGAGCTGCGCCTGCTCGGTCGGCTTCGCGCCCGATGACGACGGCGTCTGCCGGGACATCGACGACTGCACGCCCAACCCCTGCGAGAACGGCGGCACCTGCGCCGACCGCATCAACGGCTTCGACTGCGCGTGCGTGCCCGGCTACAGCGGGCCGGTCTGCCAGACCGACGACGACGACTGCAGCCCGAACCCGTGCAAGAACGGGGGCACCTGCACCGACGCCGTCAACGACTACGACTGCGCCTGCCTCGACGGCTTCTGGGGCGCCGACTGCGGCCAGGTGTGCGAGCTCGGCCACTGCGTCGCCGGCACCGTGACCTGCGCCGCCGGCGGTGTGGAGCGCGTGTGCACCGCGTGCGAGGCGGGCTGGGACGGCGACGACTGCGAATCGGACCTCGACGAGTGCGCCCTCGGGATCGACGAGTGCGCCGACGGCGCGACCTGCACGAACACCGTCGGCGGCTACACCTGCGACTGACCCGCGCACACGCGACGGCACGACCTGCGCCGGCGGCCCGCCCGACCTCTGGGTGACGGCGGCCCGCGACGTCTCGCCCGCCTCCCTTCGAGCCGCGCCACGTTCCGCCGAAGGCGCGACGCGGAAAGCACGCACCGCGACAAAGAGCGCCTCGGGGACGCTGTTCTGAGCGCAGCGGTCTGGTATGCTGACGCGAACCTTCCTGGGGGTGTGGCGATGCGGATCGCTCTTGCGACCATACTGATCTCGATGGCGAGCTTGATCGTGGCGTGCGGTGGCTCCGACGGTGGAACCACGGCGCCGACGTGCACGGACGGGCTCAAGAACGGCACGGAGAGCGGCGTCGACTGCGGCGGCGACACGTGCAGCAAGTGCGATCTCGGCCAGGGCTGCGCGAGCGAGGCGGACTGCGCCTCCGGCGTGTGCGGCGACGACGGGCTGTGCTCCTGCAAGCCCGGCTTCGCGCCGAACAACCTCGGCCTCTGCGCCGACGTCGACGACTGCAAGTCGAACCCGTGCAAGAA
>SBGO01000780.1 GCA_006226565.1 Deltaproteobacteria bacterium
TCCTGACCGACCTCAACGGCCTCGCGCTGCGCGGCTTCGCGCTCCTCGGGCGCCACACCGGCGAGGCTCGCTTCGTCGCGGCCGCCCGTGAGCTCGCCGACCTGCTCGCGGCGCGCCTCACCGACGCGGGGCTGGTGCGGATGCCGGGGCGGCCGGCCTTCGTGACCGACTACGGCCACCTCCTGCTCGGCCTCACCGAGGCCTACACGCTGCTCGGCGACCCCGCCCTCGTCGCCCTCGCCGAGCGCGTCGCGACCGAGGCGATCGACCGCCTCGCGGCGCCGGACGGCGGCTTCTACACGACCCCCGCCGGGCGCGCCGACCTGATCCGCCGGAGCCGCGAGCACTCCGACAACGCCTACCCCTCGGGGCTGCACGGGCTGGCGGTCGGCTTCGGCCGCCTCCACGCCCTGACCGGCGAGGCGCGCTGGCGCGAGGCCCAGGACGGCATCTTCGCGGTCCAGGCCCCGGTCGTCACCCAGGCGCCGACGGCCTGCGCGACCCTGCTGCTGGCGTGGCTCGAGCGGACGAGCGCCGCGACGGTCGTGGTGGCGGGGGAGGGCGAGGCGTCGGAGGCGCTCCTCGCCGCGGCCCGCGGGGCGACGCGGCCGGGACTCCAGGTCGTCCCGGTGGCGGGCCACGAGGCGCTGCCCTGGACGGTGCTCGAGGGCCGGCGCGAGCTCGCCGACCCGCAGGCCCTGGTCTGCGTCGGGCAGCGCTGCCTCCTCCCGGCCCAGACGCCGGAGGCGCTCTGCGAGCGGCTCGACGCGCTGTGATGGACGTTGACCGGGATCGCGCTCCTCGCGTCGCCCCGGAGGGCGCCGGAGGGGGAGATGAGCTGCGCGAGCGCTGGGAGCGCCGCCGCGGCCGCTTCGGCGAGGACGCCCGCGCGCACCACTCGCCGCTCGTGCGGGCGCTCTACGTCGCCGCGGGGACGGTCTCCCTGGTCACGGGCGTCATCGGGATCCTGGTCCCGGTGCTGCCGACGACGCCGTTCATCCTGGTCGCGACGGCCTGCTACGTGAAGGCGTCGCCGCGCCTCTACGACAAGATCCTGTCGAACCGGGTCGTGGGCTTCCCGGTCTACACCTGGCAGGTGAACCGGACGGTGCCTCGGCGCGTGCGGGTCGTCGCGGTCACGGTGGTGCTGCTGACGTTCTCGACGACGATCGCCTTCGCGGTGAAGCCGCTCTGGGCGCGGCTCCTGATGGCCGCGCTCGGGCTCGGCCTCGCGACCTTCCTGTGGCGGCTGCCCACCACCCGCAGCCCGAAAGGCCGCCCGAGCCCCGACGACGCCCGTGATCCCCAGGCGGAGCGGCGCTCCGACGGCTGAGCGGCGGCGGAGCGCTCAGGGGTCGACGCGGTAGGCGAAGCCCTCGGCCAGCCAGGGCAGGGGCCCGAGCCGGTCGACCCGGTAGTCGAAGCGCGGACCGGTGAAGCGCGTGGTCTTGCCCGCGCCGCGCTTCTTCTGGCCCGCCGCGAGCTCGGACGGCCAGACGGCGAAGGACGGGAGCGCGGTCCACGCGAGGCTCGCCGGGTCGAAGCGGGCGGGCCCGGGGACGCTCGCCGGCGCCTCGACGATCGTGGCGACGTGGTCGAAGCCCGCGTCGTAGATCACGTAGGTGTTCTCGCCGTCTCCGCCCTTGGGCCAGTAGATCGTCACGTCGTCCGGCACGCCCTCGAGGACGAAGCCGCGTCCGATCACCTGGTCGCCCTCGCGGGGCGCCGTCATCCGCAGCGCGCGGTCCACGTGGGGGGCGTCGTCGGGCTCGTCGCCGAGCTCGACCTCGGTCGAGGGCAGCGCCACCACGACCGGGTCCCGCGGGTCGCTCGCGACCGGCGCCTCGTCGGCCGGGGTCGGGCTCGGGACCGCGGCTACCGCGGTCTTCGCCGCGCCGGGGGCCGGCGTCGCCGGTCCCTCGGCGGCGTCGCCCTTGCCACACGCCGCGACCAGGATCGCGGCCGACACCGTCAGGGCGCGCGTCAGCGCCATCCACTTCCAATCCATCGTCCTGCTCCGGGTTCCCTCGGTCTCGGTGTGCTATGTGCGCCGGATGACGACGACTCCGAACGCCGTGGCCGCCACCGACCTGCTCGACGCGCTCGCCGTGCCCTTTCGCAGCGCATACATCGACCACGCCACGCTGACCACCCAACTGACAGCCTGGGCCCGCCATTTCCCCGAGGTGTGCCACCTCGAGTCGATCGGCGTCACGCCCGAGGGGCGGGACCTCTGGGTCCTCACCCTCGGCCCCGAGCCGCGGCGGCCGCGCCCGGGCGTCTGGGTCGACGCCAACATGCACGCCGGCGAGGTCGCCGGCACCGCGGTGGCGCTCGCCATCGCCGAGGACGTGCTGCGCCTGCACCTCGACCCCGACGCCACGGTCCACGGGCTCCCCCCGCACGTCTGCGACGTCCTCCGCGAGGTCCTGGTCGTCGTGATGCCGCGGATGGCCCCGGACGGCGCCGAGGGGATGCTCACCACCGGCCGCTGGGCGCGCTCGGCCCCGCGCGACGCGCGGCCCGATCAGGCCCACCCGCGCTGGGTCTACGGCGACGTCGACGGCGACGGGCGCGCCCTCTTCATGCGGGTCGAGGACCCGGCGGGCGACTTCGCGCCGCTCCCCGGAGCGCCCCAGGTGCTCCGTCCGCGCCGCCTCGAGGATCCCGGCCCCTACTACCGCCTCTACCCCGAGGGGCACATCGCGGGCTTCGACGGCGACACCATCCCCGACCCGAGCTCGCTCTCGGACAACGCCACCGACTTCAACCGCAACTTCCCGGTCGGCTGGCGCGCCGAGCCCGAGCAGCGCGGCGCCGGCGCCTTCCCCCTCAGCGAGCCCGAGACCCGCGCCGTCGCGGCCTACACCGCGGCGCGCCCGTGGCTCTTCGCCTGGCTCAACCTCCACTGCTTCGGCGGCGTCTTCATCCGCCCGCCGGGCGACGGGCCCGACACCACCCTCGACCCCGGCGAGCTCGCGCTGTGGCGGCAGATCGGGGCCTGGGCCGAGGCCCACGCGGGCTACCCCATGGTCAGCGGCTTCGAGGAGTTCACCTACGTCCCCGGCAAGCCGCTCTACGGCGACATCGTCGACTACGCCTGGAAGCTCCGCGGCACGCTCGCCTGGGTCGTCGAGCTCTGGGACATCTTCGCGCGCCTCGGCGTCCCGCGGCCCGGGCGCTTCGTCGACTTCTACGACCGCCTCGACGACGCGGACCTCCGGCGCCTCGTCGCCTTCGACGCCGAGCACAACGCGGGGCGCATGTTCCCGGCCTGGCGGGCGGTGGATCACCCCCAGCTGGGGCCGGTCGAGGTCGGCGGCTTCGACCCCCGGGTCGGCCTCTGGAACCCGCCGCCCGAGGAGCTGCCGGCGATCTGCGACGGCGTCGCGACCGTCTTCCTCAAGGTCGCGGCCATGGCGCCGCGGGTGCGCGTCGGCGTGGCGTCGCGCCCGCTCGGCGATCGCCTCCACCAGCTCACCGTGACCCTCGAGAACTTCGGCTACCTGCCGACCTACGGGCCGCCCTCGGCGCGCGCGCTGCCCCACAGCGAGCCGCTGCACGTCGAGGTCACCGGCCTCGAGGGCGACCTGGCGCTGGTCGACCCGGCGCTCGGCCGCGCCGACCTCGGTCACCTCGAGGGGTGGGGGCGGGGGCTGCACAACCCGAGCCAGTCGATGGCGTTTCCGCGCAGCCTCGGGACGCGCCACCGGCTCGTCCTCCGCGGCGAGGGCCACGTGGTGCTGCGGGTCGGGAGCTGTCGCGTCGGGTGGCAGACCCTCGCTTTCGAGCTCCGCGATCCCGCGATGGTGCGGCGCGAGGACGCGATCGGCGCCGCGGTCGAGGCGCGGGAGGGCGGTCGAGCAGGCAGCTATCAGGCGGATCCGAGCTAGTAACTCGCGACAGAGTGACGCTGCGACGGGTTTTTCCTGCGGTGCATTCGCGCGTCGCTGCTACAGTACGCTGCGCTGCACCTCGATCCGCGCCGGAGGGACATTGGAGGACGAAGGGATCACCGTTCGGAAGGCCGAGCATCTGCGCTTGGCCATCGAGGAGGACGTCGAGGTTCCCCTCGGCGGCGGCGGCGCCTTCGACGCCGTCCGGCTCGTCTACCAGGCCCTGCCCGAGATCGACCTCGACGCCATCGACCCGAGCGTGGAGCTCTTCGGCAAGCGCCTCGCCTTTCCGCTGATGATCGGCAGCATGACCGGCGGCACCGAGGAGGCCGGCGTCATCAACCGGCGCCTGGCCGAGGCGGCGGCGCGCTGCGGCGTCGGGATGTTCCTCGGCTCGCAGCGGGTGATGATCGAGCGCCCCGAGACGGTCGCGACCTTCGCCGTGCGCGACGTCGCCCCGGAGATCCCGCTCGTCGCGAACATCGGCGCCGTGCAGCTCAACTACGGGGTCACGCCGGCGCACATCCGCGGCATCGCCGAGCAGGTGGGGGCCGACGCCGTCGTGTTCCACCTCAACGCCGCCCAGGAGGCGGTGCAGGACGGGGGCGACACGCGCTTCGCCGGCCTGGCCCAGCGCCTCGCCGACGCCACCGCCGAGCTCGGCGCGAGCGGGCTCCCGTGCGGCGTCAAGGAGGTCGGCTCGGGCTTCTCGATCGACGCCGTGCGGCGCCTGGCCGGGATGCAGCTCGCCTTCATCGAGAGCGCGGGCCGCGGGGGCACCTCGTGGACGCTCATCGAGGGGCGTCGCGCCGGGAGCGCCGGCGGCCGGAGCCTCGGCGCGCTCTTCGCGGACTGGGGCGTCCCGTCGGTGACGAGCCTGCTCGCCTGCGTCGCGCACGGCGGGGGGATCCCGGTCATCGCGTCGGGGGGGCTCCGGAGCGGGCTCGACGCCGCCCGCGCCATCGCGGCCGGCGCCTCGGTGACGGCCATGGCGCTGCCGCTCCTGCGCGCGGCGGCCCGCTCGGTGGACGCCGTGGTGGCCGAGCTCGAGGCGTTCAAGCGGGCGCTGGTCACGGCCATGTTCCTGGTCGGCGCGCCCGACATCGCGGCGCTCCGCCGCGCACCGATTCGCATCGACCACCGGGCCCGCCCGGAGGTCTGGGAGGGGCGGGTCGACGACCCGCGTGACGGTATGGGGAGGCGATCATGACGACGATGTTCCACGCCCGCTCGAGTCGGCTTCCGGGGTTCTTTCGGCTGAGCGCCAGCGAGCGCATCAAGGCGGTCGCGCGCTTCGCCGGCCTCGACGAGGCGGAGCTCGACGCGCTGGCGAGCCCGGACGGGCTGCCCCAGGCCATCGCCTCGAACATGAGCGAGAACGTCGTCGGCCGCTTCAGCCTGCCGATCGCGTTCGCCACGAACTTCCGCGTCAACGGGCTCGACTACGTCGTCCCGATGGTGATCGAGGAGCCCTCGGTGGTGGCGGCGGCGTCCTTCGCGGCGCGGCTCCTGCGCGACGAGGAGGGCATCGCCGCGGTGTCCACCGACCCGATCATGATCGGCCAGGTCCACTTCCCCGAGCCGCCCCCCGAGGGCGTGCTCGAGGACGTCCTCGAGCGGCACATCGGCGAGATCAAGGAGCAGCTCGAGAAGAACCACCCGCGCCTCATCGCGGCGGGCGGTGGCTTCCGAGGCGCGCGCGTGCGCCGTCTGGTCGACCCGGATGGGCGGCCGCTGGCGGTCGTGCACATCCTCGTCGACGTGCGCGACGCGATGGGCGCGAACGCCGTCAACTCGATGGCGGAGGAGGCGGGCACGCTGCTGTCGCAGTGGACCGGCGCCCGCGTCGGGCTGCGCATCCTGTCGAACCTGCCGATCCACCGCCGGGTGGTGGTCGAGGGGCGCGTCAAGCTCGACGTCGAGAAGGGCGTGTCGCGGATGGACCCCGAGGAGGCCGCCCGTATCGAGGAGGCGAGCCGCTTCGCCGAGGCGGATCCGTACCGCGCGGTCACCGCCAACAAGGGCATCATGAACGGCATCGACGCGGTGCTGCTGGCGACCGGCCAGGACTTCCGCGCGGTCGAGGCCGCCGCCCACGCCTTCGCCGCCTACGACGGGCGCTACAAGGCCCTCGCCAAGTGGCGGGTCGAGGACGGCCACCTCGTCGGCCGCATGGACATCCCGCTCGCGCTGGGCACGGTCGGGGGCATCACCTCGGTTCACCCGGCGGTCCGCGCGAGCTTCAAGATCCTGGGGACCCGGGTCGCCTCGCGCTTCGCCGAGGTCGTCGCGGCGGTGGGCCTGGCCCAGAACCTGGCGGCCACCCGCGCCCTCGCGAGCGAGGGCATCCAGCGCGGCCACATGCGCCTCCACGCCCGCAACGTCGCGATGGAGATCGGCGCGCTCCCCGAGGAGGTCCCGCTCGTGGTCGCCGCGATGCTCGCCCGCGAGCGCACCGACGCCCGCGCCGCCCGCGAGGAGCTCGCGCGCATCCGCGTCAGCTAGACCCTCGCCGCAGGAGCCCGGGGCGAGCGTGACACCCTCGCGCTCGCTCCCGGCCTGTGCGAGGCTCCGCCCATGCGCGTCGCCCTGCTGTCGCACTCCGAGCGTTTCTACTCCACGCGCCGCCTCCTCGAGGCCGGTCGCGGCCTCGGCTTCGAGATGTCCCGGCTCGACCCGATCACCGTCTCGATGGCGCTCGGCCCCGGCGGGCCCGGACTCGACGCCGACGGCGCGCGCCTGCCCGTGCCCGACGCCGTCGTGCCGCGCATCGGCGTCGAGATCGCGCCGTGGAGCGCGGCGCTCCTCGACACCTGGATCGCGGCGGGGGCCTACAGCGCCGTCCGCGGGGACGCGGTCCTCCGCGCCGGCGACAAGCTCGCCACGACGCTCGCCCTGACCGCCGCCGGGCTGCCGACGCTCCCGACCCGGGCGCTGCGCGAGCGCGCGCACGTCGACGCGACCCTCGACGCCCTCGGGGGCGACGCCTGGGTCATCAAGCGCTGCTTCGGCAGCAGCGGCGACGGCGTGGCCCTCGTCCGCGGGCGCGACAGCGCGAGGAGCGTCCTCGACGCCCTCCTCATCGGCCGGGAGACGGTCCTGGTCCAGCCCTTCGTGACCCTCGACCCGGTGCGGGACCTGCGCGTCCTCGTCCTCGGCGGCGAGCCCGTCGCGGCCGCCTGGCGCCACGCGAGCCGCGGCGAGTTCCGCGCCAACGTCCACCGCGGGGGCGCCGCCACCCCGGCGACCCTGACGCCGGAGACCGCCGACCTCGCCGTCCGCGCCGCGTCCGCCATGGCGCTCCCGTTCTGCGGCGTCGACCTCATGGAGTCCCCCGACGGCTGGGTCGTCCTCGAGGTCAACGCCAGCCCCGGCCTCGAGGGCATCGAGGCCGCCACCGGCCGCGATCTCGCGACGCCCTACCTCGAGCGCTGGGTGGCCGCGTCGGTGCGCTGAATCGCCCGCCGTCTTGCCTCACTGTCGGCCGCATGATGGCAAGTGCTCGAGAACGATAGCGGATCTCTACCACGGAGGTCGCGGACGCCACCGAGGATGGGGGGCCGGTTCGAGCCGAAGCGGCGAGCCCGACCTGCTTCCCCCTCCGTGTTCTCCGTGCCCTCTGTGGTGAGAAGCTGTTTCCGTTCAGCTGCTTGTGTCGGCGGCTGTCGGCACGGCGTCTACCCGAGCTGGCTCGCGGCGAGCTTCTGGTAGAGCGCGCCGCGCTCCATCAGCTCCTCGTGGGTGCCGGCCTCGACCACCCGGCCGCCGTCGAGGACGAGGATGCGGTGGGCCTTCTGCACGGTGCTCAGGCGGTGGGCGATGATGAGCGTCGTCCGCCCCTCCATCAGCCGCTCGAGGGCGGCGTGGACGAGCGCCTCGTTCTCGCTGTCGAGGTGGCTCGTCGCCTCGTCGAGGATGAGGATCCGCGGGTCCGCGAGGATCGCCCGGGCGATGGCGACGCGCTGGCGCTGCCCCCCGGAGAGCTTCACCCCGCGCTCGCCGACGAGGGTGTCCCAGCCGTCGGGCAGGCCCTCTACGAAGTCGGCGATCTTGGCGTCCCGCGCGGCGGCGACGATGTCCTCGAGGGGCGCGTCGGGCCGGCCGTAGGCGATGTTGTCGCGGATCGACCCCGAGAACAGCACCGGGTCCTGCGCCACCGTCGCGATGGCGTCGCGCAGGCTCTCGAGCTGCAGCGTCCGGAGGTCGTGCCCGTCCACGCACACGCAGCCCTCCGCCGGGTCCCAGAAGCGCTGAACGAGCGCCGCGATGGTGGACTTGCCGGCGCCCGAGCGCCCGACCAGCGCGACCGTCTCGCCCGGCGCGGCCCGGAAGCTCACGTCGGTCAGGACCTGCACGTCGGGGCGGGTGGGGTAGGTGAAGCGCACGCCCTCGAAGGCGAGCTCGCCGCGGGGCGCCGCGAGCGGGTGGGCCCCCGGCGCGTCGCGGATGGTGGGCGTCTCGTCGAGCAGGTCGAAGATGCGCTCGCTCGCGCCCATCGCCCGCTGCAGGTTCCCCCAGATCTCCGCCAGCGTCGCCAGGGCCGAGGCGACCATCAGGGTGTAGCCGAGGAAGACGACGACCTCACCCGGGGTCGTGTCGCCGGCGACGACGCCCTTGGCGCCGAGCCAGATGATGAGGGTCATCGCCCCGAAAGCGCCGAGCTGCACCGCCCCGGCGAAGCCGCCGCGGAAGATCGCCACCCGGAGCGAGGTCCGGAACGCCGCGAAGACCTGCTTCTTGTAGCGCTCCGCTTCGATCGCCTCGGCGTTGAACGTCTGGACCGTCTCGATCCCCGCGAGGCTCTCCTTGAGGCCGCCGTTGGCCTCGGCCACGAGGTCCTGGATCTCCCGCGAGCGGCGCCGGATGGCCCGCCCGAAGGCGACCGCGAGGATCGACAGCGGCGGCACCACGAGCACCATCACGCCGGTCAGGGTGGGGTTGGTGAAGAGCAGGATCGTGAGCCCGCCGACCACCGTCAGCGTCGCGCGCAGGGCGAGCGAGAACTCCGAGCCGACCGAGCCCTGGAGCGCCTCGATGTCGGTCGTGAGCCGGCTCACTAGCTCGCCCGTGCGGCGCTCGTGGAAGTAGCCCGGCGGGAAGCGCAGGAGGTGCCGGAAGGTCCGGTCGCGGAGGTCGGCGACGACCCGGTTGCCGAGCCAGCTCATCAGATAGTGGCGCAGCATCGTCAGCGCGCCGAGAAGCACGAAGCCGCCGAGGGCGAGGAGGGCGATGAGATCGAGCGTCCCGAGGTCGCCGCGGCGGATGGCGTCGTCGATGGCGACGCGCGCCGTCTGCGGGAGCCCCAGGTTCACCGCGCCGCCGAGGATCAGCGCGACCGTCGCGAGCGTCCAGCGCCCGCGATAGGGCGCGAGGAGCCCCATCAGCCTCCTCAGGTGCGCCACCGCGGCCCGGGGGCGCGAGCTCTCCGCGGTGCGTGCGCCATCCTTGACCGCGCCGCCGTCGGCCGGTATCGCTCCGCCCATGTCAGCCTCTCCCGTCGCGTCCAGCAGCGCGCCCGCGCGTCTCCCGAGCTTCACCATCGGCCCCGTGACCGTGGCGCCGGGGCTCGCGCTCGCGCCCATGAGCGGCGTGACCGACTCGCCCTTCCGGCGGCTGGTGAAGCTCGCCAGCGGTGACGCGGTGGGCCTCGTCGTCAGCGAGTTCATCTCGATCGAGCTGCTCACGCAGCGCCAGCTCCGGACCGCCATCCGCATGAGCTTCGCGGAGGTCGAGCGCCCGGTCTCGGTGCAGCTCTACGGCGCCGACGTCGGCCGCATGGTCGAGGCGGCCCGCATGGTCGAGGCCGCCGGCGCGGATCTCCTCGACATCAACGCCGGCTGCCCGGCGCCCAAGATCGTCCGTCGCGGCGGCGGCGCCGGGCTCCTGCGCGACCTGCCGCTGCTCGGGCGCATCCTCGAGGCCGTGGCCGGCGCCGTCCGCATCCCGGTGACGGTGAAGATCCGCAACGGCTGGGCCGAGGACAGCCTCAACGCCCTCGAGAGCCTCCGCATCGCCGAGGAGAGCGGCGCGCAGGCGATCGCGGTCCACGGCCGCACCCGGATGCAGCTCTACAACGGCGTCGCGGATTGGGACGTCGTCGCCGAGATGAAGCGCCACGCCCGCATCCCGGTCATCGGCTCCGGCGACATCCTGACCGCCGCCGACGCCCTCGATCGCTTCGGGCGCACGGGCTGCGACGGCGTGATGATCGGCCGCGGCGCCATCATCAACCCGTGGATCTTCCGGCAGATCGCCGACGAGGTCGCTGGCCGCGAGCCCTTCGCCCCGACCTGGGGCGACACCGTCGCCGTGCTCCGCGCGTACCACGAGATGCTCGACGCCCAGTACCCGCCGAAGGTGGCGCCCGGCCGCATGAAGATGATGCTGAGCCGCCTCCTCAAGGGCTTCAGCTACGATCCCGACCTGCGGGCCACGTGCCTGCGCATGGCCCAGCCCACCGCGATGCTCGACCACGTCGAGGCGACCTGCCGGGCGCTCGGGGTGCTCGACGTGCGACGCAGCGTCGGCGCGGCGGCCGCTCGCGACGGTGAGGCCGCGGCGGCCTGAGCCGTCGGGCGCGGCCAGCGTCGTCGCCGAGCGCATCGCGGCTAGCCCTGCGCCTTGGCCTTCTTCGCGGCGAGGCGCTTGCGCCCGATGCTGAGGAACGCCCAGCCCGCGCCGGAGAGGAACCCGAACAGGTGTCCCTGCCACGAGATGTGGGCCTCGATGACGCGGTCGGTCGGGAACATCCCGAAGACGATGCCGCCGTAGAGGAACGCGACGAGCACCGCCACGAGGATGGAGCGAACGCTGCGCTCGAACCACGCGGCGGCGAGCAGGTAGCCGAAGTAGCCGAAGATGACGCCGCTGGCGCCGATGTGGTTCGAGGTGTAGCTGGCGGTCAGCCACACGAAGAAGCCCCCGACGAGCGCGGTGAAGATCGTCACCCTGGCGAAGGTCGGGACGCCCCGGAGCATCACGAAGAAGCCGAGGACAGCGAAGGGCACGGTGTTCCCGACGAGGTGCGCCACGTTCGCGTGCATGAACGGCGAGCCGACGAGCCCGACCAGCCCCGCCGCGTGGCGCGGGTGGATGCCGAGGGCGTCGTCGAGGGCGTGCCCGGTCACCCAGTCGATGAGCTCGAGCCCCCACATCGCCGCGACCGCGACCCCGAGAATGACCCCGGCCTGGACGAGCTGCTCCTTCTTGGTCTTCGGGGCAGCGGACTTGGATTCGGCCTTGGCCATGGCGGCTCCTGAGCGGAGAGGTGGGTGAGCGATAAGCACGCACGCGACGTGGGAAACCTTGCACCGGCCCGCGTCCCCGGGCAAACCTGGCCGGCGCATGGCCGACACCCGCGATCGCGTGAACCTCCTCCTGCCCGACCAGCCGCGCTGGCCGGTGGACCCGGAGCGGCCCGTGATCCGCCTCCGCGGGGTGGTCAAGCGCTTCGGGGGCAAGGCGGTGCTCGACGGCGTCGATCTCGACGTGCCGACCGGGCTCACGACCGTCATCGCCGGCGAGTCCGGCAGCGGCAAGTCGGTCCTGCTCAAGCTCATGAACGGGCTACTGTTGCCGGACGAGGGCGAGGTCCTGCTCTTCGGCGAGGACACGCGCACGCTCAGCGCGGAGCGCCTCCTCGTCCTGAGAAAGCGCGTCACGATGATGTTCCAGAGCTACGCGCTGCTGGACTCGCTGACGGTGCTCGAGAACGTCGCCTTCCCGCTCTACGAGAACACCTCGATGCGCTGGCGCGACGTCGAGCCCCTCGCCCGCGACCTGCTCTCGACCCTCGGCCTCGACCACGCGCGGACCAAGCTCCCGAGCGAGCTCTCGGGCGGCATGAAGAAGCGCGTGAGCCTCGCGCGCGCCGTCGTCAGCAACCCCGAGGTGGTGCTCTTCGACGAGCCCACCACCGGGCTCGACCCGATCATGATCGAGTTCGTCGACGACATGATCCGCAAGACGCGCGAGAGCTACGGCATCACCAGCGTCATCATCAGCCACGACATGACCTCGACGATGGCGCTCGCCGATCGCCTCGCGATGCTCGAGGGCGGGCGCATCTCGGCGGTCGGCACCGTCGCCGAGGTGCTCGCCTCGGGGCGTGAGCTCGTCCGGGTCTTCTTCTCCGGCGTCGGCCGCCTCGACAAGGGCGACGAGGCGGAGGTGGAGGCGGAGGTCGCGCCGGCCGTCGCGACCGCACCGGCCTCGCCCGCACCCGCCGAGGCGCTCAGGGTCTGGCAGCTCGCCCCCGGCGAGGAGGTGCTCGCCGAGCTCCGCGGGGTGCACAAGCACTTCGGCCCGCACCACATCCTCAAGGGCGTCGACCTGATCGTGCCCAAGGACCGGATCACCGTCCTCATCGGCGGCTCGGGCAGCGGCAAGTCCGTGATCATGAAGCACATCATCGGGCTCTTCCGGCCCGACGCCGGCTCGATCCACGTCTTCGGGCTCGACCTCGGCGCGCTCTCCGAGGGCGAGCTCCTCAAGCTCCGCGAGCGGTACGGCATGGTGTTTCAGGGCGCGGCGCTCCTCGACGGGCTGAGCGTCCGCGAGAACATCGCCTTTCCGCTCAAGGAGCGGGGCCTGAAGGCCGCCGAGGTGCGCGCCCGCACCGACGAGATGCTCGAGAAGCTGCGCCTGACCCCCATCGCCTCGCGGATGCCCTCGGACATCTCGAACGGCCAGCGCAAGCGCGTCGGCCTCGCGCGGGCGATCGTCCCGCGGCCCGAGCTCATCATCTACGACGAGCCGACGACCGGGCAGGACCCGGTGCTCGCCCGCTACCTCGACGACATGATCGTCGAGGCCCAGGAGCTCTTCGACATCACCTCCCTCGTCGTCAGCCACGACATGCCGTCCGCCTTCCGCGTCGCCGACCAGATCGCCATGCTCGATCAGGGGCAGATCCTCGCGGCCGGGCGTCCCGCGGCGCTGCTCGAGGTCGACGATCCCCGCGTCCGGCGCTTCATCTTCGCCGGCACGGAGGAGGGCGAGAGGGCCGCGCGAGAGCTCGAAGCGCGTGCGGGTGATTTCGGGAGTTGACCCCCCGGATCGGGTGAATATTTTCCGCTCGCGACACGATGGGCGACCGAAACCTGTCGAAACTCAAGCCGATTTCGACAGGCGGTCGCGGGCGATGTCCGCGCGCGGAGCGCGCCGGTTCGACGGGTACGTGTGCCCGGCGACGGGCTCGCCCGCCGTCGTGCGCCAGATCCCGCAAGCGATAGGAAAGGAGAGCTGTGATGTGGATGACCTGGAATGACTTCGACCGACACTTCGCGGCCATCGACACCCTGCGGCGCGAGCTCGAGCGCAGCGTGGGCGGCACCCGCCAGTCCCGGCGGCTCGGCCGCTGGCCCGAGGCGACCCTCGTCGACGAGGGCGAGCGCTTCGTCTTCGCCGTGGACGTGCCCGGCCTCACGCAGGACGACCTGACCATCGACGTGCACAACAGCACGCTGACCGTCGCCGCGCGCCGCGTCGTCAACCCGCCCGAGGGCTACGCGACCCACCGCAGCGAGCGCACCGGCTTCGAGTGGAAGAAGAGCTTCACGCTCCCGGCGAAGATCGACGGCGAGCGGACCGCCGCCAACCTGGAGGAGGGGGTGCTGACGATCAGCCTCTCCAAGCTCCCCGAGGCGCAGCCCCGCCGCATCAGCATCGCCTGAGCCCGAGCCGACCCCACCGAACACACAGCGAGGAGTGAGGATATGACCACCGAGATGACCCACACCACCGCGAGCGAGCCCGTCACCGACCGCCCGATCATGACCCCTGCGGTGGACGTCTACGAGAACCAGGACGAGCTGCTCATCGTCGCGGATCTGCCCGGCGTGACGAGCGACTCCCTGTCGATCGACCTCGAGGACGATCGGCTCACCATCTACGGCCGGCGCAAGGCCCTCTGCAGCGAGGACACGCCGGTGCTGATGGGCGGCGGCCGCGCCTTCGACTTCCGGCGCGTCTTCACCGTGCCCGAGGCGGTCGACGCCGAGAAGATCACCGCGTCCCTCGAAGCCGGCGTGCTGCAGCTCCACCTGCCGCGCCACGAGCGCACGAAGCCGCGGAGGATCTCCATCCGCACGGCCGGCTGAACGCCGCCGAGCCCCGCCCCGTTTCGGGTTCGACCCGCCGCGCGTCACGCTGGAAGTGACCCGCGGCGGGTCGCGTGCTAGACATCACGCCCCGTCGCGTCCGAGCCGGCGCGGCGTCCGGCCCCACCGAGACGGAGCGTGCCGATGCTGCCTAACCTGAACGTCCCGCCGATCCAGATCTTCGGCCTCGACCTCCACCTCTTCGGGTTCCTGGTCGGGCTCGCCATCATCGTCGGGACGATCCTCGCCGGTCGCCGGGCCAAGCAGCTCGGCCTGAGCGAGCGCGTGGTCGCGGACGTCGCCATCTGGGCGGTCGTCGTGGGCTTCATCGGCGCCCACCTCTACTCGGCGATCTTCTACTTCCCCGAGAAGATCGCCGACAACCCGCTCTACCTCCTCAAGATGTGGGACGGGATCAGCTCCTTCGGCGGCTTCATCGGCGGCACCCTCGGCGTGCTGATCTACTTCAAGCGCCACAAGGACCTGCCGTTCCTGCCGTACGCCGACGCCATCATCTATGGCTTCGCGTTCGCCTGGATCTTCGGGCGGCTCGGCTGCACCACGGCCTACGACCACCCCGGTAGCCTCACCGACTTCGTGTTGGGCATGGACTACCAGGGGCTCTGGAACAAGGTCACCCAGAGCTGGGACATCACCCCGGGCGTCCGCCACAACCTCGGGATGTACGAGTTCTTCTGGGCGGTCCTGATGTCGGCGTTCTTCTTCTTCAACCGCAAGAAGCCGCACTTCAAGGGCTGGTTCCTCGGCATGTTCGTCGTCTTCTACATGCCGGTCCGCTTCGGGTTCGACTTCCTGCGCAAGGCCGACATCCACCACTTCGGGCTCACCGCCGGGCAGTGGGCGGCGATCGTGCTCTTCGTCCTCGGCATCGTCCTGATGGTGAAGGGCGCGCAGAAGGGCGACATGCTCGTCCCGGACGGCCAGCCCAAGCACCGCCCCGCGGCCGAGATGAAGGCGATCGGCCCGCGCGCCGAGGCGGTCGCGGCCGCGCCGGGCGCGGGCGCCGTTGGCGGCGGCAAGAAGAAGCGCAAGCGCTGAGGCGCGGTCCTCGCTCCAGAAACGAAGAGCGCGGTCCGCGGACCG
>SBGO01000152.1 GCA_006226565.1 Deltaproteobacteria bacterium
GCTGCGCCCGGGAGCCCGCCGGCAGGCCGCAGCCGAGCCTCGACCGGCCAGTCGCCGACGAGCCAGAGCCGCGGGTGGGTGAGGCGGTGGGGGCCGGGGCCGGTGAACCAGCCGGACCACGAGCCGGCCGCGACGCGCAGCTGGACGGCCTCGTCCGGGGCGATGGCGGCGGTGAAGTCGACCGCGCCGTCGCTCGCGGCGCCGAAGGTCACCGCGGGCCGCACGAGCGCGGTCGGCGTCGGCAGGTCGGTGAACGCGACGTAGATGGCGAGCCAGCTCGAGCCGACCCCGGCGGGGCCGATGGCGACGACCTCGGGGCTCACGGGGACGCCGAAGCCGTCGAAGAGATCGCTGGTCCCGACCTCGATCGTGATGGGGCGGTCGGCGAGGAAGCCGAGCGCGAGGTCGACCACGAAGGGCGCGACGAGGTCGAGGCGCGCGCCGGCGAAGAGCTCGTCGGCGGGGAGATCGAAGCGGTCGAGGGCCACGTCCTCGACGCGCAGGCCGAGCTGGGCGCCCGGGAGCACGTCCACGGCGAGGGCGACCTCGAGGTCGGCGCGGAAGCCGATGACGCGATAGAACTGGTCGCCGACGAGGACGTCCACGTCGACCTGGGTGTCGAGGAGCGAGACCCCGATGAGCGGGGTGCCGACTCCGTCGCCGAGGCTGACGGGCTCGGGCGCCAGCGAGAGGTCCGGGCGAACGCGGATCCGCACCGGGGCGTCGGCGCCGGCGAGGCTGCTGACGCCCGGGAGCAGGAGATCCAGGGCCCGCGCGGTGACGATCAGCTCGCCGCCGGTCGCGTTGGCGAGGTCCTCGGTCGCGACGTCGATGCACAGGGCGCCGGACTTGAAGAGCGCCCACAGGGTCTCGTTGACGACCGCGTCCGACACGCCGAGCGCCAGGTCGTAGGCGACGCTGGTGCCGTCGGGGCGCCGCGCGACCCCGTCGAAGATCGGGCGCGGCCCGGGGTCGTAGGCCGGGTCCGCGCCGAGGGTGCCGACGCACGGGTGGGTCGGGGCGGCGTCGAGCCCGGCGTCGAGGATGAGCTCGAGCCCGAGGCCGTCGCCGGCGCCGCTGATGGCGAAGGCGTCACCCGCCGGGCGCGCCAGGACGCCCAGGTCCCGCGCCGTCTCGAGCCACGGCAGGATCGGCCCGAAGAGGCCGGCGAGATCGAGGGTCCCCTCGATCGCCAGCGGGCGGCCGTTCAGGAAGCCGTCGAGGAAGACGTTGGCGAGGTCGTCGGCCAGGACGTCGAGGAGCCCGTCGACGAGGTTGGAGAAGAGGGACTGCACGACGCTGACGAGGGCGCTGCCGATGTCGATGACCGGGCAGATGGTCTCGCACTCGAAGCACTCGCCGGTCGACGGCGGGCTGAGGCCGTCGAGGCACTCGGGGATGCTGCAGTCGGTCTCGATGGAGAGGGCGACGTCCTTCAGGCGCACGGTGGACGGCAGCACGCGCACGTCCAGCCCGCCCTCGGAGGTCGTCGCGAGCTCGAGCTCGAGGTCGAGGTCGAGGCGCGCGACGCGGTCGTTCGGGCCGTTGGCGAGCCCGCACGCGACGTCTCCGGTGAAGAGGAGGGCGTCGACGGTGCCGGCGAGCGTGCCGTCGGCGAGCCCCACGACGGCGTCGTCCACGCGGATGCGGAGGCGCGGCGGGCTCGAGCCGGGCACGAAGGTGACGTCGAGCGCGGCGAGGTCGATCACCAGCACGAGGTCCCGCGCCTCGGCGTCGACGGGGCCGAGGGAGGTCGAGAAGGCGCCGAGCCCGAGGGACGCGAGCGGGACCACTGCCCTCCCCTGCGCGTCGGCGTCGAAGAAGGCGAGCACCAGCTCGCGCACCCGCTCGGTGACGAAGTCCATGCCGCGCTGGGTGAGCCGGGCAGCGACGCTCGCCCCGATGATCCGCTTCGTGGGCAGCGCGTAGTCCCCCTGGGAGACGCGGGCGCAGCCGCTGGTCGACCCGTCGACCCCGAAGTCGCAGCCGGCGCCGAGGCCGATGACCAGCGCCAGCGCGGCGAGCGCGAGGCGGCGACGGCGACCGGGGCGTCCGGCCGGAGGCGACGCGTCGCACCCACTCCGGCGCCGCGCTGTGGTAAAACCGCGCGCTCGGAGCATTTCGCTCGCTCTGGAGGATCGTGAGCTCACCGCCGCCACTATACCCGGGTCTCGACGCCGTGCGACCCGACAATCCGGTCGTCGTCATCGTCGGGGACACCCAGCGCACGAGCCGCCTCGAGCTGTGGTGGCGCGCCAACGACGCCGAGCAGCGCGCGCTCCTCGCCGAGGTCGCGCGGCGCCGACCGGCCGCCGTGCTCAACGTCGGCGACCTCGTCACCTGGGGCCCCTCGGCGGCGCAGTGGCGCCACTTCGACCGCGCCCACGCCCCGCTCGCCGCGGCGGGCGTCCCGGTCCTGCCGGTCCTCGGCAACCACGACTACCTCCCGTGGCCGCCGCGCGCGCTCGCCCCGTACACCGCGCGCTTCCCGCACGTCGCCGACGCGCGCTGGTTCGTGCTCCGTCACGCCGGCGTGGCGTTCGTCGCCCTCGACTCCAACTTCGGCC
>SBGO01000262.1 GCA_006226565.1 Deltaproteobacteria bacterium
CCGCGGCGCCGCCCACGCGATCGCGGCCCGCGCCGCCAGCGGGTCGGGCAGCGCGCCGAGGTCGATCCAGCTCGTCCGCGGGTGGAGGCGCTCCTTGAAGCCCGCGATGTCCGCCGCGGAGAACGCCGACTCGAGGTGGGGCGGGTAGGGCACCGGCCCGGCGAGGGTCGCCTCGCCGACCCGCCCGGCGGCCTCCTCGTCCGCCCAGAGGCGGCTCCCGGGCTCGAGCTTGGCGGTCTTGATCAGCACGCGGTCCGGCTCGAGCCCGCGCACCCGCGCGATGGTCTCGCGCACGGTCGCCGGCGTCTCGCCCGGGTTGCCGACCATCAGCATCAGGACCGCGCGCACCCCGGCCTCGCGCGCGGCGGCGAAGGCGGGCCCGATCGTATCGGGGGCGAGGCGCTTGTCGATGGCGCGTTGGACGGTCCACGAGCCGCTCTCGACGCCGAAGGCGACCTCGACGCAGCCCGCCTCGGCCATCGCCCGCAGGAGCTCCACGTCCACGTGGTCGGTGCGGGTCATCACGCTCCAGCGGACCCCGAGGGCGCGCTCGGCCAGCGCCCGCGAGACCGCCAGGGCGCGCTCGCGGTCGAAGGTGAAGAGGCTGTCGCCGAAGACGACGTCGGTCCCGGGCGCGTCCGCCGTGAGCGCCGCGATCTGGTCGACGAGGCGCTCGGGGGACAGGCCCCGCACCTTGGAGGAGCGCGTGCTCTCGACGCAGAAGCGGCAGCGGTAGAAGCAGCCGCGCGACCCTCGGACGACCAGCGCGCGGCGGAGCGAGGAGCAGTGGACGCTGGCAATCTCGGGCGCGGCGCCCTCGGGGCCGGCGTCGGGCGTGCCGGCCTCGTCGATCAGGTGGTAGGCGGGATCCGGCAGGGCGTCGAGGTCCTCGCGGAGCGGCCGCGGCGCGGTCCGACGCGGCCCTTCGGCGGTCGCGAGGATCAGGCCGGAGACCGAGGCGGGATCTCGCCCCTCGGCCCACGCGCCGACGAGCTCGGGCCAGGCCTCCTCACCCTCGTCGAGGACCACCGCGTCGGCGCCGCTCTCGCGCAGGCTCACCTCCGGCGCGGCCGCCGGCAGCTCGCCCGCCAGCACCACGCGGACCTCGGGGGCGCGCTCGCGGACGCGGCGGGCGATGGCGAAGGCGTGGTGGCGCTGGGCGTACTCGGTGAAGATGCCGACGACGTCGGGGGCGGCCTCGTCGAGGAGGCGGTCGACCCGGGCCTCGAGGGTCTCGAGCGGCGCCCGTTGCCAGTCGTGGCCGCGCACCGCGAGCCCGGCCGCGTCGAGGCACGCCGCCGCCATGGCGAGGTCCCACGGCGGGCCGAAGTCGTTCGGCGGCGGCTCGGGATCGGGGGGGCGGACGAGGGCGATCTTCAACGTGTGCCTCGGTCAGGCCGTGCGGGCCATCGGCTCGCGCTCGCGCTCGCGCGCCCGGGCGGTGGCGCCGAGCGGCGTCGCCTCGGCCGGGAGCCGGTCGGGGTGGCGCGCGCGCATCCACCGGATGAAGCTCTTCTGTACGGCGCCGACGCGGCGGGTCTCGCTGGCGCTCCCCTTGAGGCTCCAGTTCGCGTAGATGTCCTCGACGTGCAGGCTGTCCACGACGTAGCGGTGGACGGCGGCGCCGTCGTCGAGGTGGCCGAGGCGGAAGGTCGGCTTGTTGCCCTCCATGTAGAGAAAGGGCGTGCCCGCGTAGATCGTGCCGTCCCAGTCGACGGCCGGGTGCAGGTTCACGCGGAAGGAGCGCAGCGTCTCCTTGAGGTTGACGATCATCACGTCGTCGCCGGCCGCCCAGCGGCGCTCGAGCTCGGCGCCGAGGCCGTGGAGCCCCTCGGCCCAGGCGGAGAGCGCCGCGTCGCTCCAGCGCGGGCCGACGGCGAAGTTGAGCTGCAGCGTGCGGAAGCCGAGGTCGAGGATGTGGCGGAAGTTGTCGACCATGCGGCCGACGTTGTCGGGGTGCACCACCTGGATGACGGTGTGCGGCATCCGGCGCTCCTGAAACCACCGCGCCTTGCCAGCGACGCCCTGGACGTAGCTGTTCTCGCCCTTGCCGCGGCCGTGGCGGAAGGTCGCCATCGTCTCCGGGTCGCCGTCGAGGGAGAGCTCGAAGGAGACGTCGAACTGCGCCAGCCAGTCGAGCTGCTCCTCGGTGACGGCGTAGCCGTTGGTGGTGATGAGGAAGTGGATGCGGCGGCCCTCGGCGCTCACCCGCCGGTGGCCCTCGCGGATGGCGCGCTCCACGGCCGGCCACCCCATGAAGGGCTCGCCGCCGAAGAAGTGGATGGCGACGTCGTCCTGGTCGCTGGCGAGGAGCATGTCGAGGGCCGCGTCCACCGTCGCCTCGGACATCTCGCGCCCGCCCTGCTTGACGATGCCGCAGTAGGTGCAGCGGAGCTCGCACTGCCAGGTCGGGATGAGCGTCATCCACGGCATCCCCTGGCCGCTGAAGCGCTGGTAGCCGGCGATCCAGTCCCGGGCCGGGCCGAGGGCGCCCTCGGCGCGCAGGAGCTGGACCGGGGAGAGGCCGTAGTGGCGGCGGCACTCGGCGACCTCGCGCGGCTGCTC
>SBGO01000077.1 GCA_006226565.1 Deltaproteobacteria bacterium
GAGCGCGGCGCTCCGGCGCCCGGCGTCGTCCCAGACGAGCGCCCCGGCGGCGTCGCGGATGAGCGCGCGCCCGTCGAAGACGACGAGGGCGCGCGGGCCGCTCCAGGGCTCACCGCCGACCCGGACGTAGGTGGCGCTGAGGTTGGACGAGCCGCCGGTCGAGTAGCTCGTGACGGGGCCGCGGCAGCCGCCGGGCGCGAGGCTCGTCCGCGGGAGGAGCGCCCCCTCGCGCGCCGGGTAGGTGAAGACCGTGGCGTGGCGGCCGCCCTCGGCGAGGTAGGCGCTGAAGAGCCGGTCCTCGCCGTGGTCGACGACCTGCTCGCCGCCGGAGTCGGGGTCGAGGACGACGGCGCGCCGACGCACGGGCGCGCCGTGGCGACGCGCCGCGCGGGACAGCGGCTCGTCGCGGAAGAAGAGGAAGCGGTGGCTCCGCCAGGCGAAGCCGCCGTAGCCGGGGAAGAGCGCGTGGGAGGTGGTCGGCGAGACGGCGCCGCGGGTGGTGAGGTCGAGGCGGTGGTCGCGGACGCTGTCCCAGAGGACGAGCCGGCCGTGCTCGACCAGGGCGACCCAGCGCCCGTCGGTGCTGGCGTCGACGAAGGCGTCGACGCGCCGCCCGGGCCCGTCGCCGACGACGAGGTAGGGGACGAGGGCGTCGCCGAAGGTGTCGCCGTGGTAGCCGACCATGACCTCGATCGCGCCGTCGCCGTCGGTGTCCTCGCGGGCCTGGCAGAGGGCGACCCAGCGGCGCCCGGGGTCCCAGCCCTCGACGACCACCGGGCCTTCGCCGCCGATGGGGCCGCCGACCGGGTGCGGCGGTGTGGGCTCCGGTGGGGGCGCGCCGAGGGCGGTCCCGCCGCCGAGCATGGTCGCGAGGAGCAGTCCGAGCGTGCCTCTCATGGTCCCTCCCTCCGGCCTCACGGGGGTGGGACACCCCGAGCCCCCGGATGTTCCGTCGGACGGGGCGTGACGGGGCGGCGGCCGAGGGGGATACTCGGCGCGCGACGCGCAGCGACGGAGGCAGCCACGATGTACGACTTCCTGCTGAACGACGAGCAGCGGGCGATCCGCGACGAGGTCCGGGACCTGGTGCGCTGGGTGCCGCGCGAGATGGTCGTCGCGATGGACAAGGACGAGATCCGCTTCCCGCGCGAGTTCCTGCGCGAGGCGGGGCGGCGGAACCTCCTCGGCTGCCGCCACCCGGTCGAGTGGGGCGGGCGCGGGCTCGACTGGGTCACCTCCTGCGCGGTGATGGAGGAGGTCGGGACGCTCGGCTACATCTTCGCCTGCACCTTCGGGGTCGGCGCCGAGCTGGTCTGCGACGCCATCGTGCTGCACGGCACCGACGCGCAGAAGGAGCGCTTCGTGAAGCCGCTCCTCGCCGGCGACATCTTCGCGGCCGAGGCGCTGACCGAGCCGCGCGGCGGGTCGGACTTCTTCGGCGCGACCACGAACGCCGTCGACAAGGGCGACCACCTGCTCCTGAACGGGCAGAAGCGCTTCATCGTGGGCGCCGAGGGGGCGGACTACTTCCTCGTCTACGCGCGCACCAACCCCGACGCGAAGCCGCACGAGGCGCTCAGCGCGCTCATCGTCGAGCGCGGGCCGGGCGTCGAGGTCGAGTACCTCTACGGGCTCATGGGGTCGCGCGGCGGCGGCACCGGGCGCGTCGTCTTCAAGGACGTGAAGGTCCCCAAGGAGAACGTCGTCGGGCGGCTCCACGGCGGGGCGGCGGTCTTCGAGACGATGATGATCCCCGAGCGCCTCGGCACCGCGGCGATGACCATCGGGCCGGCGCGCGCCGCGCTCGAGGTCGCCGGCGCCTACACCACCCGGCGCAAGGCCTTCGGCCGCGCCATCAACCGCTTCGAGGGCGTGAGCTTCCAGGTCGCCGAGGCCGCGATGCTGCTCGACGCGTCGCGCTCGCTCGTCTACACGACCGCCCGCGCGGTGGACGCCGGCGAGGACGCGCAGCGGACCCGGCGCTACATCAGCGAGACCAAGAAGTTCGTCACCGAGAGCTGCCAGAAGGCCGTGCACAACGCCATGCAGGTGATGGGCGGCATCGGCTACACCGACGTCTACCCGGTCGAGCGGCACCACCGCGACCTGCGCCTCGCGAGCATCTGGACCGGCACCAACGAGGTGATGAGCATGATCATCGCCCACGAGTGGTACGGCGAGCAGGCCGCGCTGAAGGCCGCCAAGGTGGCGCACCGCGACCTCGAGGCCGACGCGGTGAACGCCGAGGACGTCGCCGAGAAGGTGTACGAGTAGCGCCCGCGCGCGTCAGCGGCAGTCGGAGAGGAAGCGCACGAGGCTGCACTGGCTCAGGGTCGGGTTGCAGCGGAGCCCGAGGTCGGCGGCCAGGCTCTCGCAGAGGTGCAGCGCGCCCACGCGACGGCTCCCGACGACGGTCGACGAGGCGTTGACGAGGACGTCGAACCAGACCTCGTCCCGGGTGTTCTTGACGGTGACGGACCAGGTGCCGGAGAGCGTCCGCGTCAGGGTGCCGTTGTCGTCGGCGGCGGTCACGAAGTCGTAGGTGAGCGGGCCCGAGAGGGACCCGGCGCAGTGGTGCTTGTACATCCGCACGGTGACGGGGATCTGGGCCGGGACGGGCTGCGCCTTCCCCTGGTCGTCGACGATGGAGAGGAAGCCGAAGACGTAGAGGGGCAGGTCCCGCGGCGTGTCGAGTTGCGTTTTCGCACACTCGTCGCTGTCGAGCTCACAGCCGGTCGCCGGCGCGAGGAGCAGCGCCAGGCCGAGCAGAGCGGCGCGGAGGGGCGATCGCATGGTCCACCTCCCGAGGCGGTGGATCCCTTGGCGCAGCATGAGCCGTGCCAGTCGGCGCGCGCGTCAGTTCAGGTCGAAGTAGACCTCGGCCCAGCTCGGCGGGTGGAGGTCTTTGACGTAGAGCTCCTCGAGGAGCCCGTCGCCGATGCTGAGGAAGGCGGGCGTGCCGCCGCCGCCCTTCGCCTTCGGCAGCGCCCCCTCGCAGCAGACGCGGCCCTCGAAGTTGTCCTTGGGGCCGAGCTTCGTCTTGGCGAGGAGGCAGCGCCCCTCGGGCCCGGCGCCGATCCAGACGCGGTGATCGACGGCCACGTGGTCGAGCATCATCGGCAGCTCCACCATGCCCGCGCGGTCCGGGGTGGGCTTGGCCTTGTCGAGCCACGTGAAGGTGGCCGCGCACGGCGACGGCAGCGGACCGACGCTCCTCGGCTCGCCGCACCCGAGGCCGACGACGGCGCACAGCGCCACCCAGGTCCAGTATCTCACGCGCATCACGGCTCTCCTGCCTCGCCGCACGACCCTGCCACGGCCGCGCCCCGGTGTCAGCGCGGACGGCTCCGGGTTTCGCTCCCGCGCGCGCCGCATCCGTGTAGAATCCGCGCTCCACCGAGCTGGAGGCCGACATGAGGACCTGGATCATCGCGCTGCTGGCGGCCGCGGGCGGCGGCGCCTGCGCCCACGGCGAGGAGCTGAAGCCGGCGGCGACCGGCGTGACCGCGGTCGCGCCCGAGGACGCCTTCGCCTGGCTCGAGCCGACCGAGGACGCGAAGGCGCTGGCGTGGGTGAAGGCCCAGGACGCGCGCACCCTCGCCCGCTACGCCGCCGACGAGGCCTACACGCGGCTCCGCGACCGGATCCTCGAGGTCTACGACTCGGACGCGCGCATCCCCTACGTCTCGCGCCGCGGCGAGCACCTCTACAACTTCTGGCAGGACGCCGACCACCCGCGCGGGCTGTGGCGCCGGACGACCCTCGACGAGTACGCGAAGGACGCCCCGCGCTGGGAGACCCTGCTCGACGTGGACGCGCTCGGCGCCGCCGAAGGCAAGCGCTGGGTCTTCAAGGGCGTCGACTGCCTCGAGCCCGACCACGCGCGCTGCCTCCTCTTCCTCTCGCCCGACGGCGGCGACGCCTTCGCCGTCCGCGAGTTCGACGTCCCGTCGAGGACCTTCGTCGAGGACGGCTTCGTCCTGCCCTCGGCCAAGACCGTCGTCAGCTGGATCGACCGCGACCACCTCTTCGTCGGCACCGACTTCGGCCCGGGCGCGATGACGAAGTCGAGCTACCCGCGGATCGCCAAGGCGTGGACCCGCGGGACGCCGCTCAGCGCCGCGACCGAGGTCTACGCCGGGCTCGACACCGACCTCGAGATCGTCGCCTCCCACGACCCGACGCCGGGCTTCGAGCGCGACATCGTCCTGGTCGTCAAGGACTTCTACCACGCCGAGGCGTACCTCCTGCGGGACGGCGCGCTCACGCAGATCCCGACCCCGACGGACGCCGAGGTCAGCGCCAAGCGCGAGTGGCTGCTCATCAAGCTCCGCTCGCCGTGGACCGTCGGCGCCGAGACCTACCCCGCCGGGGCGCTGCTCGCGACGCGGCTCGACGCCTTCATGGCCGGCGAGCGGGAGCTCGACGTCCTCTTCCAGCCCGACGCCCACACCGCGCTCAGCACCTTCGCCTGGACGCGCCACCACCTCATCCTCGACATCCTCGCCGACGTGAAGAGCCGCCTCGAGGTGCTCACCCCCGGCGAGGACGGCTGGCAGCGGGCGCCGCTCGAGGGCGCGCCGGGCCTCAGCACCGTGAGCCTGATGGACACCGACCCCGACCACAGCGACGAGTACTGGCTCGGCGTGACGGGCTTCCTCACGCCGCCGTCGCTCTCGCGCGGCGTCCTCGGCGAAGGGGCGCCGACGTTCCTGAAGCAGCAGCCGGCGCTCTTCGACGCCTCCGGGCTCGAGGCGACCCAGCACTTCGCGACGTCGAAGGACGGGACGCGGGTGCCGTACTTCCAGATCGGGCCGAAGGACGCGGCGGCCGACGGCGCGCAGCCGACGCTCCTCTACGGCTACGGTGGCTTCGAGATCTCGCTCCTGCCGCGCTACAACGGCGCCGTCGGGCGGGCCTGGCTCGAGCGGGGCGGCGTCTACGTGATCGCCAACATCCGCGGCGGCGGCGAGTACGGCCCGAGCTGGCACGACGCGGCGCTCAAGGACAAGCGCCACCGGGCCTACGAGGACTTCGCGGCGGTCGCCGGGGACCTCGTCGCGCGCGGCGTCACCTCGCCGGCCCACCTCGCGGCCGAGGGCGGCAGCAACGGCGGGCTCCTGGTGGGGAACATGCTCACCGACTGGCCGGAGCGCTTCGGCGCCATCGCCTGCGAGGTGCCGCTGCTCGACATGAAGCGCTACACGCACCTGTCCGCGGGGACGTCGTGGATCGCAGAGTACGGCGACCCGGACAAGCCCGAGGAGTGGGCCTTCATCCAGACCTTCTCGCCCTACCACAAGCTCGCCGACGACGTGGCCTACCCGCCGACCCTCTTCTACACCGCCACCAGCGACGACCGCGTGGGCCCGGCGCAGGCGCGGAAGATGGCCGCCAAGATGCTGGCGATGGGCAAAGACCAGGTCTACTTCTTCGAGAACACCGAGGGCGGCCACAGCGCCGGCGCCGACCACGCGCAGCAGGCCGAGATGCACGCCCTGGCGTACACCTTCATGTGGGAGCACGTGAAGTAGCGCCCGCCGGCGAGGGCACGCTCGGCGCGCCCTCGCCGCGGTCGCCGCTACTTCGCCTCGGCGGGCAGGAGCGGGGCGCTGGCGGCGACGACGAGGGCCCGGAGGCCGCTGTAGTCGCTCATCGCCTTGTCCCAGGCCTTGGCGTACTTGACCTGGTGGGCCTTGCACTTGCCGTCGATGCTCTTTCGGACCTTGCCGTCGAGGTCCATCCGGCGGTTCCGCCGGGTCTCGGGGAGGATGTCGGCCTGGTCGATCTTGTGGAAGGCGGCCTCGTGGGCCTTCCACACCTTCTCGGCGCAGTCGCCGTAGGCCGCCTTCGCCGCGGCCATGTCACGACCATAGCGCGCGTCGAGGACGCCGCGCTCGGACAGCGCCACGACGTCGTCGTGGATGAGCACGCCGTTGACGACGCCGCGGGCGAGCGGCGCGCCGGCCTCGGCCGCGGGGACGACGTGGTCGATGTGGGTGAGGTAGCGGCCGCCGCTGGCGCTGACGAAGACGACCTGGCCGTCGTCGGCCACGTCCCAGACGAACCCGGGGACGGGGGCCGTCAGGCGGGGCAGCTCGTCCTTCTTGTAGCGCACGAAGACGGTGCGCTGGTTGTAGAAGACGAAGGCCGGCGCGGGCGGCTCCTTGTCATCCGGGTAGCGCATCTCGAGGTTCGACTCGGGCGGGTGGGGCTTGGCGACGGGCACGTAGCGGTGGTGGACGAGGGACTCGCCGAGCGGCAGGGCGACGAGCGCCTCGGCCGGCATCTGGGCGAAGGCCTCGGCGACCTTCTTGGGGCTCGCGGCGTCCTCCGCCGAGAACGCCGGCAGCTTCTTCACGACGCTGTGGGCGACGAGCGCGTCGCGCGCGGCCTGGCGGTCGAGCTTCCCCTTCTTGGCCTGGAGCGCCACGAGGTGGCCGTGGACGGCGCCGTCGATGCCCTTGAACCACGCCTCGTCGAGGAACGGGTTGT
This sequence comes from Deltaproteobacteria bacterium, assembly GCA_006226565.1. Lineage (GTDB taxonomy): Bacteria > Myxococcota_A > UBA9042 > PHBI01 > PHBI01 > PHBI01. Next base: position 6,496 of record SBGO01000077.1, read on the forward strand.
CGGTGGCCGCCTGGCGCGCCTCGGCGACGCCCTCGGCGGCGTGCTGCGCCTCGGCGTCGTAGGCCGCGGGGTCGGCCGCCATGAGGCGCCGGACCAGGTCCTTCATGTGGTTGTCGGTCTCGATCGCCTGGCCGAAGACCTTGTAGGTCGCGCCGCCCTCCTGGATCTCCTGTTGGTACTTCGGGAAGTCGCGCGCGAAGCGCTCGCGGGCCTGGGCGTAGCCCGGGTGCCGGCGCACCTCCTCGGCGTTGGCGCAGGCGAGGGCCTTGTCGTAGCCCTCGCGGGCGCGCGTGAGGTCCTTGGTGACGCGCTCGATGGCCGGGCCGTTGTCCCCGATGGGGACGACCGTGACGCCGTCGGTGCCCTGCCAGCCGCGGATCTGGCTCACCGCCGAGGAGACCTCGTTGAGCAGCGTGACGCAGTCGGCGGGTGTCTCGGCCCAGGACAGCGACGGCGCCGACACCACGCCGGCGACGAGAAGCACACGCAAGCCCATGACGCTCTTCATTCTTTCTGCCTTGTCTCGGAGGGAGGCGAAACCTGCGTTGACCGCGCGATGAAGTCAAGCGGGAGGGTTCGACACCCCATCCTCGCTCAGAGGGCAGCCATCCGCTCCCACAGGCGCGCCGCCTCGCGCCGGGCGAGGGCGTCGAGCGCGTCGAGGTCGGCGCGGATGAGGCGCCCATCACGGACCACCTCGACGCCGCCGACGGTGACCCGGCGGAGCACGCCGTCCTCGCGCGTGACGCGATCGTCGGCGAGGGAGGCGCCGAAGAGGGCCTCGGCCATGGGGACCGAGGTCGCGCGGCGCTGGCGGGCCGCGGCCATGTCGTCCCCGTGGGCGGCGGCGAGGCGGAGGAGCGCGGCCTCCTCGGCGGCCATGTCGGCGTTCCAGCCGTCGGTCCCGAGGGCCGCGCGATCGGTGGCGCGGAGGGTCCCGGCGTAGCCGACGCGGTTGCCCTCGTTCGAGCGCGGGTTGTGGACGAACCACAGGCCGGCGTCGGCCGCCCGCGCCACCTGGTCGGCGCTGAGGTGGACGCCGTGGGCGACGATCGAGCCCGGGGGCAGCGCCTCGAGCGCGAGCAGCCGCTCGAGGGGGCCGGCGTAGCCGCGCCGCTGCGCGTCGACCACGTCGGCGCCGTCCTCGGCGAGGTGGACGTGCATCGGCACGCCGAGGTCGGCGCACAGGCGCCCGGCCTCGCGGATCGTGTCGTCGCTGACGGTGAAGGAGGCGTGGAGCGCGACCGCGCCGATGATGTTCGGGCGCCTGTTCGACAGGACGAAGCGGCGGCACTCCTCGAGGCCGCGCCGGGCCTCGTCGCGGCCGCCGTTGCGCTCGGTCGCGCCGTAGCAGACGAGGGCGCGCACGCCGACCTCGGCGCAGGCGTCGGCGAGGACGTCGAGGGAGCCCTCGATGAGGTTCGGCGACTCGTGGTGGTCGATGAGCGTCGTCGTGCCGTAGAGCAGCGACTGCGCGGCGTAGTACTTGGCGCTCGCGTAGAGGGACGCCTCGTCCAGCGCCCGGTCGAGGCGCCACCAGACGCGCTCGAGGATCTGGACGAAGCTCTCCGGCGCCACCTCCGGCGCCGGCATCCCCAGCGGCGCCAGCCCCGAGTAGAGGTGCGTGTGCGCGCAGACATCGGCCAGCATGACGGTCATCCTTCACCTCGTCGGAAAGTGTGATGCAGTGGGGTCTGACCCCCAATCTTCACATTTTCGGAAAGTGTGATGCAGTGGGGTCTGACCCCCAATCTTCACATTTTTGTTCCGGGGAAAGTGTGAAGTGATGGGGTCTGACCCCTCACCTTCACATTTTAGCTCCAGCGCTCGCGGGCGCCGTCCTTCTCCTTGATGCGGCCCACGCTCAGCGCGTCGAAGGCCGGCGAGTCCTTCATCGGCAGGCGGAAGCGGCGCACGCCGTCGAAGGCGTAGAGCGCGCCCGCCACCGCCCCCGCGGTCGGCACGAGCCCGATCTCGCCGACGCCCTTGGCCCCGAAGGGCCCCTCGGGCTCGGGCTCCTCGATGAGGAGCACCTCGACCGTCGGCATGTCGCGCGCCCGCAGGACCCCGATGTCGCGCATCTTGTGCGTCACCGGCATCCCGTCCTCGCACGGCAGCTCCTCGCTGAGCGCGAAGCCGAGCCCCATGTGCACCGAGCCCTCGATCTGCCCCTCGCAGAGCGCCGGGTTCACCGCCCGCCCCACGTCGTGCGCCGCGATGACGTGCTCGAGCGCGCCCCGGGCGTCGAGCACGACCACCTGCGTCGCGTAGCCGAAGGCCGTGTGCGTCTTCGGGTTCTCCGCCGCCACGTCCGGCGGCGTCGTGTCGTCGACGACGATGTCCGCCGCGAAGACGCGCCCGCGCAGCTCCGCGAGCGTACGTCCCTGGTCGAGCTCGGCCTTGAGCTTCTCCGCCGCGCTCTTCACCGCGCGCCCCGCGAAGAGCGTCGCCCGCGACCCGGTCGTCTGCCCGCACCCGAGCGAGAAGGTCGCGTCCACCCGCGGCCGGAAGGTCGCCGCCGGCAGCCCCGTCACCTCGGCCGCGAACTGCTGGGTGACCGTCAGGAGCCCCTGCCCCATCTCGGTGTAGCCCTGGTGGAGCGAGACGCTGAGGTCGTCCTCCACCACCAGCCGGCACTTGCCCCACTCGACGGCGCCGTTGCCGATGCCGGTGTTCTTGATGCCGCAGCCGATGCCGACGGCCTTCCCGGCGGCCTTCAGCGCGTAGTAGCGGTCCTTGACGGCCTCGAGGGTCCGCTTGATGCCGACCGACTTCTCGAGGACCTGCCCGGTCGCGAGCCGGTCGCCGATCTCGACCGCGTTCCGCCAGCGCATCTCCCAGCCGTCGAGGCCGACCTGCTCGGCGAGCATGTCGAGGCAGCCCTCGACGGCGAAGGACGCCTGGTTCGCGCCGAAGCCGCGCATCGCGCCACACGGCGGGTTGTTGGTGTAGACGGCGACCGCGTCGATGTCGACGACCGGCACCCGGTACGGCCCGCAGGCGTGCCCCGCCGCCCGCTCGAGCACCTTGCCCCCGACCGACGCGTAGGCCCCGGTGTCCCCGACGAGCCGCGCGCGCACGGCCGTCAGGCGCCCGTCGGCGTCGCAGCCGACGGTGTACTCCATCGTCAGCGGGTGGCGCTTGGGGTGGACGCGGACCGACTGCTCGCGCGTGAGCGCGACCTTCACCGGCCGCCCCGTCACGCGCGCGGCCAGCGCGGCGTGGGCCTGGATGGACATGTCCTCCTTGCCGCCGAAGGCGCCGCCGTTCGGGACCAGCTCGACGAAGATGTCCTCCTCGTCCATCGCCAGGAACCGCGCCACCTGCCGCCGGTCGTCGAAGATGCCCTGCCCCTGGGTGTAGAGGTGGAGCCCGCCGTCGGGCTTCGGCACGCAGACCGCGCTCTCGGGCTCGAGGAAGAGGTGCTCGATGCGCTGGGTCCGGAACGTCCCACGCGCGACGAAGGCGCTGCCCGCGAGGGCCGCGTCGGCTTCCCCGCGCGAGAACGTCGTGCGCTGGAGCACGTTGGCGTGGTTCGGGTTCACCCGCGGCGCGTCGGCCGCGAGCCCCTCCTCCGGGGTCCGCACCGGCGGCAGCACCTCGTAGTCGACCACGACCCGCGCCGCCGCCGCCTGCGCGGTCGCCTTGTCCTTCGCCACCACGCAGGCGATGAAGTCGCCGACGCAGCGGACCTCCTCGCCCTCGGCCACGAAGCCGGGCCAGTCGTTGTAGATGAGGCCGTACCAGCGCTCGCCCGGGACGTCGCGCCAGGTCAGCACGCGCTCGACGCCGGGGTGGGCCGCCGCGGCGCGGACGTCGATGGCGCGCACCTTCGCGCGGGCGTGGGCGCTCAGCACCATGGCCCCGTGGAGCATGCCGTCGAAGCGCAGGTCGTCGACGTAGGCGCGGTCCCCGAGGACCATCTCCGGCCCCTGGTAGCGCGGGATGCTCGCGCCGACGCCGCCGTCGGCGAGGATCTCGGGCTCGCCCTCACCGCGCTTGGCCCGGGCGAGGAGCTCGACGGCGTCGATGATCTTGGCGTAGCCGGTGCACCGACAGAGGTGGACGTCGATGGCCGCGGCGATCTCGTCGCGCGTCGGGGTCGCGTGCTTCTCGGTCACAGCGTGCGCCCGCAGCGCCAGGCCGGGGATGCAGAAGCCGCACTGCAGGCCGGCGGCGGCGACGAAGGAGCGGGCGATGAGGTCGCGCTCCTCGGGGCGCAGGCCCTCGAGGGTGACGATCTCACGGCCGTGCGCCTTGACGGCCTTGGTCGCGCAGGTGACGCGGGGCTTGCCGTCGATGAGCGCGAGGCACGCGCCGCACTGACCCTGCGGCTGGCAGCCGTCCTTGACGCTGAGGACGCCCAGGCGGTCGCGCAGCGTGTCGAGGAGCGACGCCTCGGGGTCGACCTCGAGAGAGACGGGGCGACCGTTGACGGTGAGCTCGAGTGGGAACGTCTCGGACAAGGGCAGCCTCCGGCGGTCCGTTGCTGGCCCGCCGGAGGGTACCCGAAGGGGGGTGGCGGCGCACCCCCGACCTCCGCCCTCAGCGGCGGCGGTGCGCCCTCAGGAGAGGGTGAAGTGGCGCATCTCGTTGACCTCGCGCCGCAGCTCGGCGCGGAAGTCCGGGTGGGCGATCGAGATGAGCGCCTCGGCGCGCTGGCGGAGCGTCAGGCCCCACAGGTTGACCGCGCCGTACTCGGTCACGACCCAATGGACGTGGCCGCGGGTCGTCACGACGCCCGCGCCCTCCTTGAGGCGCGGGACCAGGCGCGAGACGCTCCCCTGCTTGGCCGTCGACGGGATGGCGATGATGGGCAGGCCGCCCTCGGACAGCGCGGCGCCGTGGATGAAGTCCATCTGGCCGCCGATGCCGCTGAAGATGTGGTGCCCGATGGAGTCGGCGCAGACCTGCCCGGTCAGGTCGATCTCGATCGCCGAGTTGATGGCCACGACCTTCGGGTTCTTGCGGATGAGCGAGGTGTCGTTCGTCCGGTCGCAGGGGTGGAACTCGACCAGGGCGTTGTTGTGGACGAAGTCGAAGAGGGGCTTGCTGCCGGCGACGAAGGCCGTGACGGTCCGGTAGGGGTGGACCTTCTTGAAGCGGTTGGTGACGACGCCGTTCTCGATGAGCGGGATGAGGGTGTCGGAGAACATCTCGGTGTGGATGCCGAGGTCGTGCTTGTCGCCGAGGCGCCGCAGGACCGCGTCGGGGATGTTCCCGATGCCCATCTGCAGGGTCGCGCCGTCGGGGATGAGGTCGGCGATGATGGAGCCGATCTGCGACTCGACCTCGCCCTCCTTGCCGCACGGGTGCGAGATGAGCGGGCGGTTGGTGCGGATGAAGGCGTGGACGCAGTTGATCGGGACCACCGAGTGGCCGGCCGTGCGCGGCATCTGCTCGTTGATCTCGGCGATGACGATGCGCGCGGTCCGGACCGCCGCCAGCGCCGTGTCGACCGACACGCCGAGCGTGCAGTGCCCGTGGTCGTCCGGCGGGGAGAGCTGGACGATGGCGACGTCGAGCGGGACGCGGCCGCTCGTGAAGAGGCGCGGCACGTCCGAGAGGAAGATGGGCGTGAAGTCGGCGCGGCCCTCGCGGACGGCCTGGCGCATGGGCTTACCGACGAAGAGCGAGTTCGAGATGAAGTGCCCCGCGCGCTCCGGCTCGGCGAAGGGGTGCGGCCCCTGGGTGTGGAGGTGGTAGAGGTAGACATCCTCGAGGTCGTTGCGGGCCGACATCGCCTCGATGAGCGGCGTGGGCGTCGCGCTGGCACCGTGGATGAACACACGATGACCGCTCTGGATGAGGGAGACGGCGTCCGCTGGGGACATCTCACGGGACTTCCAGGCCGGGTCGAGCTTCATGCGGGGATCCTCAGGGTTCAGGGGAGATGGGCGTCTTCGCCCGATCGAGAGTCCTGTAGTCCGTCCGATCCGCGTTGCAAAGGAATTCTGGGGCCCAGAGCGTAGGAATCCGGGGCGTGTCCGCGTCAATGGCCGGTTCACGCGACGCCCGATAGACTGGTCTGTCTATAGAGTGTTGCTGCACTCGCAGCAATCCGCCGATCAGGTGGGCGCCACGGCGATCCGTGGCGCCCACCCGCGGGAGGATCAGGACTGGAGGTAGGTCTTGCCCTTGTAGAGGCTCGCGAGCAGCGAGAAGAGCGCCGCCGCGCCGACCATCAGGCCCGCGAAGAGCATGAAGAACTCGGACAGCTCGAGGTCGGCCTGGAGCGGGGCCATCGCCACGACGATCATGTTGCCGGCGGCGACGAAGAAGAGCCAGAAGCCCATCAGCGTCGACTTCATGGCGCGCGGCGCCTGGGTGTAGGCGAACTCGAGGCCGGTGACGCTGACCAGCACCTCGGCGGTCGTCATGATCAGGTACTGGAAGACCTGCCAGATGGCGTGGACCTCGCCGGGGCCCTTGGCCTCGATGACCTGCTGGAGGAGCGCCGCGATGGCGAAGGCGCCGGCGGCCATGAACATGCCGATGGCCATCTTGACGAGGGGCTTGATCTCCTTGCCGCGCCGCTTCAGCGGGCCCCACAGGGCGACGTTGAGGAGCGGGATGATGAGCATGACCATCAGCGGGTTGAGGGCGGCCATCTGGGCCGCGCCGATCTCGAAGCGGAACTCGTCCCCGGTGATGAGGTCGATGACGCCGGTGATGAGCAGCCCGGCGGCCAGGAAGGCGACGATGCCGAGGGTGACGCGGCGCGGGATGCGGATGTTCGAGACGTGGAGCATCACCCAGGTGCCGCCGAAGAGGGTGAGGACGCCGACGGCGACGACGATCGCCACGCCCAGGTGCGCCGGGACGACCATGTGGAGGTCCATCTGGCTCGCCTGCTCGATCCAGGTCGAGGCGTGCTGGTCGAAGAGGGCCCAGAAGAACATGACGGCGGAGAAGACGATGACGACGCGGAGGACGGACGGCGGGCCGTCGCCGGCCTCCTCACCGAACTCCTCGCGGGCGGGGTCGAAGAAGCCCTGGCCGGGCTTGCGCCGCTTCTGGTTGAAGAAGGACCAGGCGAGGACCGACATGAAGCCGGGCTGGGGCCGGGCGCGCTGACGGATCATCGCGAGGATGCCGCCGAGGATGGGGAGCCCGACGCCGAAGGCGATCGGCAGCCCGAAGTAGCCGAGGAAGGTCGCGTTCGGGTCGTCCATGTAGGCGTGGCGCAGGCCGAAGAACCCGATCAGCAGCGCGAAGATCGGGGCGAGCAGGAGCAGCGACGAGAACGTGTCGAGGAGCCCGAGCTTGCCGCCGGGGCTGGGCGGGACGTGGACGAAGCGCTTGCGGCCGGCCCAGAAGACGATCGTGGCGAGCGCCATGAGGGCGCCGGGGATGCCGAACGCGATGGCGGGACCCGCGACCGCGTAGACCCACGGGATGATGATCGTCGCGAGGAACGAGCCGAAGTTGATGATGAAGTAGAAGAGCTGGAAGATCCGGGTGACGAGGTGCCCGTTCCTGGCGGTGAACTGGTCGCCGACGTTGGCGGAGACGCAGGGCTTGATGCCGCCCGAGCCGAGGGCGATGAGCCCGAGGCCGCCGAAGACGGCCAGCTCGGCGCCCGCGTAGTCGCCCACGGCGCCGAGGTGGCCGGCGGCCGCCATCACGCCGTTGCCGACGAAGTAGACGATCGAGACCCAGAAGATGACGCGGTACTTGCCGAGCAGGCGGTCCGAGATGACCGCGCCGATGAGGGGGAAGAGGTAGACCCCCGCGATGAACATGTGGACGATCTCGGTCGCGTGCGCCTTCGCGGCCTCGGACGCGGCGGGATCGACCTGGGCCTCGGGCAGGAAGCGGGTGAACAGGCCGACGAGGTAGACGTAGAGGATGGCGCGCATCCCGTAGAAGCTGAAGCGCTCCGCGGCCTCGTTGCCGACGATGAACGGGATCCCCGCGGGATACCGGTTCGCCGCCGGGTCGTCGGTGACTGTGGCCGTGGCCTTGGCCGGATCGTTCATGGTCGGAGCTCCTCGCTGTGTCGCGACACCATTCGGGTTTCCTGGGGGTCTAACACCAGGAGATCCGATGGGCAACGCCCATATCCGGTGGGCGCGAGCGCCGGAGAAGTGGACGACTGGACCTGGCTCCGGGTGTTCGTATGGGTGTAGATTCAAAGGACGGGGGAAACGTGAATACCACGCGGAACGACACGAAAAACCCGCCCGCCGGACCCGAAGGTGACGCCGTGCTGCGACGCCTCGGTCTCGAACGGCGCGGCTACCGGGTGGTGCTGCGTGAGTCGGGGTGGATCGAGTGCCTCGTGGTGCGCGAGTCGGAGCGCTGGCTCGGCCGCGGGCTCACCGCGGAGGAGGCGCTCGACGACGCCCTCGCCCAGATGCTGCCCTCGGCGCTGGCGCGCGAGCTGTGGCGCGAGGCGCTGACGCAGGAGGGCGCGGCGGCGCGTGCGGACGAGGCGCGCGAGCTGGCCGCGGTGGCACACCCGATGCCGGAGCCCCCGGGAGAGGAGGCGCCGCCGGCCCCCGACGACGCCGCGCCCACCGCCCCGGA
>SBGO01000676.1 GCA_006226565.1 Deltaproteobacteria bacterium
GACGCCGGTGTCCGGGGCGACCTCGATCGCCCGGCGCACGGCGGCCGCAACCCTCGGGTGCGCCAGCGTCCCCGCCCGCGCGAGGCCGCGCACGGCGTGGGCGAGCGGCTCGTGGTCGGTGAGACCGGCGAGCGTCCCGAGCAGCGCCGCCCCGCTCTCCGGATCACCGCCCTCGACGACCGCGTCGATGGCGGCGATCTGCCGCGGAAACGGCAGCCGCGCGAGCTCGCCGAATGGGGGAAGGTCGCTCACGGGTGAACGCTAGACGAGCGCGCCGGAAGGCACAACGCTCACACGCTGCGCGAGGCCGCGCTGCGTCGTGACGGGCCGGGCGCTCGACGCCGCGCGGTCCACGCGGTCGCGCGGTGGCGGTCCGGCCGCGCGCGCGGTAGAGAGGGGGCACCCGTCGACGCTCGGCCTGACGGGGACAGCTCCCACGGCCGACCCCGGGATCCCCATGACGCTCCACGGGCCCATCGGCCTCCTCGCGGTGGCGAGCCTCGCGCTGACCGCCTGCCCCGAGCCCACGCCGTGCGTCTGCCCCGAGACGCCCGCGGCGACCGTGACCACGCCGCCCGCGCCGGCTGCGTCGCCCACTCCCACCGTCTCCGCGGCAACCCCACACGCCGAAGACCCGCCGGGCGCCCTGCCCGGGACCGGGCAGCTTCAGCCGAGCGGGCCCGAGGCCAAGCTCGCCTTGGAGATCGCGACGGCGCTCTTCCGAGACCGGGCCAGCGAGGCGATCGACCACTTCACGCCTGCGCTGAAGGCCGATCTGAGCCTCGCGCGCCTCCAGCGGATCGTCGCGGCGGTGGTCAGCGCCCACGGGCCGCCGGTCGAGGTGATGGACGCCTGGCTGGGCGAGGTCGAGGAGGAGGGGCGGCCCCTGCGCGCCGCCCAGGTCCTCCTGCGGATGGCCGACGAGGTGCGCTTTCGCCTGCTCCTCATCGTCGGCCCGGGCGGGAACGTCGACGGGCTCTGGCTCCGACCCATCTGACGTCGGCGCCGGCGGCCTCCTTCCGGCGAGCGCTCGAGGACGCGGGGGCTGGCCCTACGGCCTCCCCACCGCGACCACCGCAGACGGTGGCAGCGCGGCGCGGCGGTCGCGGAGGCGCTCGAAGAGGAGGCGCAGGAGGAGCGCGGCGAAGAAGACCGCCGACAGCGTGGCGAGGTGCGTCAGCGCCGGGGTCAGGGAGGCGACGTCGCCGCCGTAGGCCACCTCGTGGAGGCCGGCCAGCGCCGGCGTGGAGGGGAGCACGTCGCCGAGGAGCGCGAGGGCCGCCGGCATCTGGTCCCGAGGCCACACGTAGCCCGACAACATCAGGCTCGGGACCGAGGTGAACATCAGCCCGGCGATCGTCGAGGCGCGGTCCCGGGCGACGCTCGCCAGCAGCGCGCCGAGAGGCAGCAGCGCCGCGGCGTACGCGGCCGCGAGGGTCGCCCACGGCAGCAGATCCCGGAGCGGCCAGCCGAAGCGCGTCGCCGTGAACGCCAGCGCGACGATGCCCAGCCCCTGTACGACCGCGTGCGGCAGCGCGAAGCCGATCCAGCCCGAGAGCCGGCGCGGCAGCTCGCCGCCCCGCTCCCGGGTCGCGCTGGCGGAGAACGACATCCCGAGCAGCACCAGCTGCTGCAGGATGATCATGAAGACCGCCGGCACCAGGAAGTCGCCGTAGCCCCGCGCCGGCGCGTTCACGATGCGCACGTCGACCGCGATGGGCTCGGCCCGCGCCGCCGCCCGCTCGTGCGGTAGCGTCTTCGCCCACGCCGCCTCGCCGTGGACCCGCCCGAGCGCCATCACCGTGTCGCCGAGCGCCCCGACGCCGACGCTGTAGGTCAGCATGTTCGCCCCGTCGCTCCACGCACGCACGGTCGCGCGCTCGCCGCGGGCCAGCGCGGCGCCGTAGCCGTCCGGCAGCAGCACGACCAGCTCGACCTCGCCCGCCACCAACGCTGCCCGCGCCTCGTCCAGGGTCGCGTCGAAGCGGGCCAACCGCACGCCCGCCGACGCGTCGAGCGCCAGGGCGAGCTCCCGTGACGCCGCCGTGTGGTCCTGGTCGACGACCAGCGCCGGCCGCTCGACCGGGCTGTCGGCCGAGTAGAGCCACGAGATGAGCATCGGGTAGAGGAGCGGCAGCGCCACCAGCAGGAGCAGCGTCGCCGGCGTCCGCACGATGCGCGCGGCCTCGGCGCCGGCGGCCCGAGCGATGCGCGCCGGCACCTGGGCGAGCGTTCGGAGGAGCTTCTTCATCGCGTGGCCTCCGCCGGGTGGCGACGGTGGTGAACGAGCGCCTGCGCCCCGCGAACGGCCGCGCGCACCAGCAGCGCCGCGGCCAGGACGAGGCCGAAGAGGACGGCCTGCTCCCCCAGCGCGGCCCAATCGGCGGGCGCGATGGCGGCGAGCTCGGGGGCGGCCACCACGCCGCGCAGGGCGTCGGCGGCCGGCGTCAGTGGCAGCGCGTGGGCGAGCGTCTGGAGCGGCGCGGGGAAGAGGTCGATGGTGAAGGTCGCCCCCGACAGCATCATCGAGAGCGCGCCGATGACCGCCGTCACCTGGGTCGCC
>SBGO01000634.1 GCA_006226565.1 Deltaproteobacteria bacterium
CCACGGCTCCTCGCTCGGCGGCAGCCGCTCGGCCATCAGGGCCGGGTAGGCGCTCTTGGCGGCCTGCACCAGCGCGTCGTGGCGCGGGAGCCCCGTCTGCTCAGGCGCCACCGCCTCGAGCCGCACCCGGGTCGGCGGCGTCTCTCGGCGCATCGCCGCGCAGACCGCCCGCAGGCGCTCCGCCCGAACGTCCGGCCCGACTGCGCTCACGACGAGGCCCGGGCGCTCCCGCAAGAGCGGCTCCACCAGCGCGTAGAGCGGCGCGTCGCCGGCGCCGGGCCCGCTGACGCGCTCGACCACGACCACGGTCGCCTCGGGGTGCTCGATCAGGGCCCCGCGCAGGGCCCAGGCCGGGAAGGGGCGGAGCCAGGGCAGCCCGAGGACGCCGACCCGGTGCTTGTTGGCCCGCTCGGCCTCGGCGACCGCCCGCGCGACCTGCACGTCGGCGCCGGTGGCGACCAGGATCACGTCGGCGCCCTTGAGCCGATGGGGGGTCACGAAGCCCAGCGGCCGCCCGGTCTCGGCGGCCAGCTCGGCCATCATCTCGGCGGCCAGCTCCTCGACGTGCTCCCAGAAGAAGACCTCGCGCGAGCGCCGCGCGCGGTCGCTCTCCTCGGGGCCGCGGACGGTCGCCGTGGCGACCGGGTGGCCCGGGTCGAACCAGCGGACGGCGTGGGGGCGCTCGGGCCCGAAGAGGATGCGCTGGGCGTCGGTCGGCGCGTGGAGCGGCGCGTCGGGCGGGCCGATCCACCGCTGCACGAAGGTCGCGTTGGGGAGCGCCAGCGGGGCGACCGTCTCGAGCGGCGTGACGACGACCCCGGGCACCAGGGCCCGCTCGGTCAGGCGACGGGCGAGGAGGGTGAGGTCGACGGCGTGCTGCGCGTCGTGGGAGAGCGCGACGAAGAGCGGCCCGGCGGCGGCGGCGTGGCAGGCGGCCAGGGTCGAGGGCCGGCCGCGGTCGGAGACGTGGATGACCAGCGGGGCGAGGCGGTCGGAGAGGTCGCGCAGGCTCCCGCGGGCGTCGACCATCTCGGCGCCGGTGAGCCACGCCGAGGTGCGGAGCCCGGAGAGGCTGAGCCCCGCGGCGAGGGCGAGCACGCCCTGGCCCCCGGTGGCCTCCTCCTCGAGGACGGCCCGCCCGAAGACGTTGTGGGTGCCGCCGCTCTCGAGCTCGTGGCGTCCCGCGCTGGCGGCGGTGCGCGGCGGGCGGGCGCGGTGGACGACGGCGTCGCATATCATCCCCTCGAGCACGCCCAGGGCGGCGCCGACGGGGACCGGGTGGCCGGGCGAGAGCACCGTCTCGCGGTGCCGTCGGACCTGCTCCTTGAGCCAGGCCAGGGTCGCGCCGGTGAGCCTACCCATGGGGGCCTCCTGCGAGGTGCTGCGCCGGCGGCTCCGCCGGCGTCCGACGCGGGGTCTCCAGCCACACGAGCGCGCCGGTCGGACACTTCCAGACGGCCTCGCGCGGGACCGTGCGGCCTTCGACGGCCACCGGCAGGCCGCCCGCCATCTCGAGGGCCCCGCGGGAGGCCTTCACGCACAGGCCGCAGGCGTCGCAGGCCGCGGCGCAGCGGGCGGTGGCCTCGGCCCCGACGAGGGGGCTCGAGCACTGCACGAAGGCGTGCTGCCCCTCGGGGACGAGGACGAAGAGCTCGAGCGGGCAGACCTCGACGCAGTCCCCGCAGGCGCTGCAGCGCTCGGGGTCGACCTCGGGCAGGCCGCGCGCGCCCATCGTCAGGGCGTCGAAGGTGCAGGCGCGGACGCAGTCCCCGAGGCCGAGGCAGCCCCAGGGGCAGGCGCGCCCGCCGCGATCGACGATCACCGCCGCCCGACACGAGGTGATGCCCTGGTAGGTCGCGAGCCGCTCGACGCTGCCGTCCTCGCCGCCGCACTTCAGGCGCGCGATGGAGCGCTCCTCGGCGCCGATCTCCACCCCGAGCAGCGCGGCGATCCGCTCGAGGGCCGCCGGGCTCGAGACCGTGCACTTGCCGGGCTTCAGCTCGCGCGCGACGAGCTTCTCGGCGAAGGCACGGCAGCCGGGCTCACCACAGGCGCCGCAGTTGTTGCCGGGCAGCAGCGCCTCGGTCGCGTCGAGGCGCGGGTCCTCCTCGACGTGGAGGAAGTGGTGCGCGACCGCCAAAGCCCCGCCGAAGAAGAGCCCGAGGCCCGTCAGGATCGACACGGCGATGGCGATCTGCGACACGCCTCACCTCCCCAGCGCCTGCGCCCGCGCGACGAGCTCGGGCGTGACGGTCGGGTCGTCCGAGCGCGGGCGACCGGGGTGGATGCAGCCCGAGGGGCAGGCCTCGGCGGCCTTGACCAGCACCGCGAAGGGGGCGCGCTCGGGGGCGGCGAGGATCGCCTGCTTGTCGGCGTTGTACCGGAAGACCGCGCCGTCGAGCTGGAGGCAGTCGTTGCAGCTCGTGCAGAGCGCGCTCGTGATGTAGGGCGCGTCGAGGAGCGGCTCCTCGTCGTCCTCCTCGGCCGGCGCCGGCGTCTCGGCCGCGACGGGGGCGGCCTCGTCGGCGACGGCGACCGGCCGCGGCGGGGCGA
>SBGO01000463.1 GCA_006226565.1 Deltaproteobacteria bacterium
ACCCTGGCCGAGGCCACCTCGCGCGTCCTCGTCGAGCTGGCCGCCCTCCTCGCCCCGGCGCCCGACGCGCGGCAACGGGCGACGGCGCTGCTCGCCCTGATGTACGGCGCCCTCTCGCTCTCGCGCGCGGTGGGCGGGACGCCGCTCAGCGACGAGCTCCTGCTCGCCGGCCGCGCCGCCGGCGAGCGGCTCCTCTCCAACCCCGCGCCCCCCGCGGAGGACGGCCCATGAACGCCCCCGAGAACAGCTACCAGACGATGATGAGCCGCCTCCTGCGCGGGGAGATCCCCCCGCCCGCCATCGCCACCACCATCGGCTTCCGCCCGGTGGCCGCCGCCCACGGCGAGGCGACGTTCGTGCTCAAGGGCGACCCCGCACGCCACGCCAACCCCATGGGCACGATGCACGGCGGCGTGATGGTCGACCTCGGCGACGCCGCGATGGGCTTCGCGATGGCGACGACCCTCGACGAGGGAGAGAGCTTCACCACCGTCGACCTCCACGCGACCTACTTCAGGCCGGTGTGGGACCAGGAGCTGACGGCGACCGCGCGGGTCGTGAAGCGCTCACGGAGCCTCGGCTACATCGAGTGCGAGATCACCGACGACGGCGGCGCGCTCGTGTGCAAGGTGACGAGCACCTGCATGGTGCTCCGCGGCGACGCCGCGCGCGGGCGCTGAGGGCGACCGCCGGTGGGCCCGGCGATCGCCCACCCGGCCCTCAGAACTCGGCGCAGGTGAAGTCGTCCCCGCAGCTGAGGCTCGCGCACCACGTGTCGGCGTAGCAGACGCTGCCCGTGGCGAGGCGCGCCAGGCAGGTCCCGGGGCCGTAGTTGCCCTGGACCTCGTTCGAGCAGACGCCGGTGCAGCAGTCCCAGCTGCCCTGGCACTCGGCGCCGACGGCCTTGCAGCTGGCGGAGGCGCAGACGCCCTCGTAGCAGTGGCCGCTGGCGCACCAGCTGTCCCGCGCGCAGAAGGCGCCCACGGCCTGCGGCGCGCCGCACGTCCCGGGGACATAGGGGCTCGCGATCTCGTAGTAGCAGGCGCCGGAGCAGCACGCGTCGTCGTACCAGCACTCGGCCTCGTCGTCCCGGCAGGCGAGGACGCCGCAGGTCCCCTCGGCGTTGCAGACGCCGGAGGCGCACCAGTCGTTGACGTAGCAGAGCTCACCGTCGGCGAGGGGGGCCGTGCAGAGGCCCTCGTTGTAGCTGACCTCGGCGGGGCAGAAGGCGTCGCCGCAGCACTGGGCCGAGGTCCCGCAGGCCCCACCGAGGGCGACGCACTCGGCGGTGTCCGGCGTGGTCGTGTCGGGCGTGGCGGTGTCGGCGGTCGTGGTCGCCGTGTCGGCGGTCGTGGTGGCCGTGTCGGCCGGCGTGGTCGTGTCCGCGGCGGACGACGAGGCCGTGTCGGCGCTCGCGGTGTCGCTGGTGGCGGCCGGGCCGCCGGAGTCGAGGCAGCCGCCGACCGCGGCGGCGCAGACCAGGAGTAGGGCAATCGTGCGCATGGGGGGTCTCCTTTCGGGCTGGATGGGGGAAGGGCGACGGCGGGCCGGCGCCGCTCAGAAGAGCGAGTAGACGAAGGGGGCGGCGACCTCGACGAGGTGGACGACGGCCACCAGGACGGCGCTCAGGACGAGGATCACGACCATCGGGACGAGCCACCAGCGGCCGCTCCCGGCGAGGTGCCGGACGAGCTGGCTCATGGCGGCGAGCTTGCCGAGGAGGCGACGCCGGCGGCGGCGCCGCGGCGCGGGACGAGCGGGGGCGTGGGCGATGCTCACGGGGGCTCCTTGGGCTGGGCGGAGGGTCAGGCGGCGGCGCGCTCGACGATGGCGCGCTCGAGGACGAGGAAGTCGAGGCCCGAGCGGGAGAAGGTCGCCAGGGCGTCGGCCGGCGAGCCGCAGATCGGCTCGCCCTTGAGGTTGAGGGAGGTGTTGAGGAGCACGCCGACCCCGGTCTGCGCGCGGAAGGTCTCGAGGAGGCGCCCGAAGCGCGGGCTCGTCGCCGGGTCGACGGTCTGGACGCGGGCGGTCCCGTCCACGTGGCGCACCGAGGGCAAGGTCGCGGCGCCGTCGGGGGTGAGGCCGACGACCGCCAGCATGTGCGGGGTCAGGTGGTCGTGGACGGCCCCGTCGAGGGCGAACCAGCGCGGGGCCTCGTCGGCGAGGACGGCCGGGGCGAAGGGGCGGAAGCGCTCGCGGAACTTGATGCGCGCGTTGACGCGGTCGGCGATGCCGGGGATGCGCGCGTCGGCGAGGATCGAGCGCGCCCCGAGCGCGCGCGGCCCCCACTCGAAGCGCCCCTGGAACCACGCCCCGACTTCGCCCGCCGCCAGGCGTGTGGCCACCTCGCGGCACAGGGCGTCGTCGTCGGGGAGGACGCGGTGGCGGATGCGCGCGTCGCCGAGCAGGGACTCGACCTCGGCCTGGGAGTAGCC
The DNA here is from genome assembly GCA_006226565.1 of Deltaproteobacteria bacterium. Classification (GTDB taxonomy): domain Bacteria; phylum Myxococcota_A; class UBA9042; order PHBI01; family PHBI01; genus PHBI01. The sequence continues at coordinate 2,436 of SBGO01000463.1, forward strand.
GCGCCCGAGGTACGGCGACAGCGGCGTGCGGTCCCGGGCGGAGCCGCCGAGGGTGTGGTCGACCAGGAGCGCCGCGCCGAGGGCGCCGCCGGCGTCCCCGGCGGCCG
>SBGO01000727.1 GCA_006226565.1 Deltaproteobacteria bacterium
CGCCCCAGGCGGACGCGCCCGCCCGCTCCTCCTCGTGGCGCAGCGCCGCCTCGGCCCGCTCCAGCTCCTCGCGGGCGCGCTTGAGGCGGTCGAGCCGCTCCTCGCGGACGTCGGCGGGGGCGTCGTCGTCCCGGTCCGAGAGGACCGACTTCACGTGGTTGAACTCGGCGCGCGCGAGACGCGCCAACCGCTCGAAGATACTCATCTTTCCCTCGTGTCATCGGGCTCGCGCCGGCCGGCTGGGCGGCGATCCGAGGCCTCCCCCCGAGGGTAGCACGGAAGCCCGGCGCGCACCCTCGACGGCGCCACCCCGGGCTCCTAGTATCGCCGCCATAACCAGGAGGCATCACATGACCGAGGCGACGCAACGCGCGCTCGAGGGGCTCCGCGATCTCCACACCCTGCAGTGGTACGTCATCCCGCTGCTCGCGCTGGTCTTCTACATCTACGTGACCGAGATCAAGTCGGCGCGCCGGAGCGGCAACTGGGACGCGATCTTCGCCGGGCTCACCCTCTTCGGCATGGACTTCATCAACGAGACCTGGAACGGCTGGGTGATGGTCCTGACCGAGCGCTCCGCCTTCTGGACGGCGCCCGGCCCGACGGCGCTGCGCACGATGGTCGGCTGGAACATCGAGATCATGTTCATGTTCGCCATCAGCGGCGTCATCTTCTACCACTCGCTCTCGGAGGACCGCCGCGAGCGCATCCTCGGGCTCCCCAACCGCTGGTTCTGGGCCATCGGCTACTCGGCCTTCTGCGTCTTCGTCGAGCTGGGCCTCCACGCGGGCGACCTGCTCATCTGGGAGTACGACTTCTGGAACGCGAGCCTCGGCGGCGTCTGGCTCATCTTCCTCCTCGGCTACTTCCACTTCTACGTGGCGACGATCCTCGTCATCCAGCTCAAGACGAACCGCGCCAAGGTCGTCGCCGTGGCGAGCCTCTACGCGGTCGCCATCCTGATGAACGTCTTCGGCATGGGCGTGATGGGCTGGACGTACTGACGCCTCGCGGTGGGCTCGCAGAAACTCGCCACCGCCGGCGCCGGCGCTAACATGGCGTGTTCCCGCGAGCCCACCCGAGGAGCCCCGTGCCCGACGCCCCCCAGCCCTCCCGCGACGACGCCCACGACGACACGCTCATCGACGGCTACCTCGGCTTCCTCCGGGTCCTCAAGGACGCCTCGCCCCACACCCTCCGGGCGACGGCGGGCGATCTCCGCGACCTGGCCAGCTTCCTCGCGACGCGCGCCCCGGCGCCCCCGCTGGACCGCGTTGACCGCCTGGATCTACGTGCCTACCTTGCGTCCCTCGCGCGCCGCAACGCGGCCCGCACCGTCAGCCGCAAGCTCGCGACGCTTCGCGGCTTTTTCCGCTGGCTCGTGCGCGAGGGACGCCGGGAAACCTCTCCGATGGACGGCATCACCAACCCCCGGCAGGGGCGCCCGCTGCCCGACGTGCTCGACGTCGACAGCGTCCTCGTGCTGCTCGAGGCGCCGCCGGACGACACCCCGGCCGGGCTCCGCGACCGCGCGCTCCTCGAGACGCTCTACGCCGCCGGCCTGCGCGTGGCCGAGCTCGTCGGCCTCGACCTCGACGCCCTCGACCTCGACGCCGGCTTCCTGCGCGTCACCGGCAAGGGCCGGAAGACCCGCGAGGTCCCCATCCACAAGCGCGCCGTCCGCGTGCTCTCGCGGTACCTGCGCGAGGCCCGCCCGGCGCTCCTCGGCCAGCGCGAGCCCCACCCGGCGGTCTTCCTCAACCGCCGCGGCGGCCGCCTGACCGACCGCAGCGTCCGCCGCGTCATCGACGAGACGGTGCTGCGCGCCGCGGCGACGCGCGACGTCCACCCGCACATGCTGCGCCACTCCTTCGCGACGCACCTGCTCGGCAGCGGGGTCGACCTGCGGGTCATCCAGGAGCTGCTCGGCCACGAGAGCGTCGGCACCACCCAGATCTACACGCACGTCGGCATCGAGCACCTCACCCAGGTGTACGACGCCGCGCACCCGCGCGCGCACCGGCGCGCCTCCAAGGGAGAGAGCTAGGAATGTCGGAGATCACCATGCACGGGACGACGATCCTGGCGGTCCGCAAGGCCGGCCAGGTGGTCGTCGCCGGAGACGGCCAGGTCACCCTGGGCAACACCATCATGAAGGGGAGCGCCCGCAAGGTGCGGCTCCTCCACGACGGCCGGGTCATCGTCGGGTTCGCCGGCAGCACCGCCGACGCGTTCACCCTCTTCGAGCGCTTCGAGGCGAAGCTCAAGGAGTTCAACGGCCAGCTCCGGCGCGCCGCGGTCGAGCTCGCCAAGGACTGGCGCACCGACCGCGCGCTGCGGCGGCTCGAGGCGCTGCTCATCGTGGCCGATCGGGTCGAGACGCTGGTGATCTCGGGCTCGGGCGACGTCATCGAGCCCGACCACGGGGTCGCGGCGGTCGGCTCCGGCGGGATGTACGCCGAGTCGGCGGCCCGCGCGCTGCTGCAGCACTCGACGCTGTCGGCCCGCGAGATCGCCGAGGCCTCCATGCGCATCGCCGGCGACATCTGCATCTACACCAACCACAACGTGACCCTTGAATCTCTTGGCGGCTCGCTCGGCGACGGGGAGGACCAGCGATGAGCAGCGAGATGACGCCCCGTGAGCTCGTGGCCGAGCTCGACCGCTACATCATCGGGCAGCACAACGCGAAGCGGGCGGTGGCCATCGCGCTCCGCAACCGCTGGCGACGGCAGCAGGTCGAGGGGCACCTCAAGGACGAGATCACCCCCAAGAACATCATCATGATCGGGCCGACCGGCGTCGGGAAGACCGAGATCGCGCGGCGCCTGGCGAAGCTGGCGCGGGCGCCCTTCATCAAGGTCGAGGCGTCGAAGTTCACCGAGGTGGGCTACGTCGGGCGCGACGTCGAGTCGATGATCCGCGACCTCGTCGAGGTGGCGGTCAAGCTCGTGCAGGAGGAGGCGGTCGAGCGTGTCCAGGTGCGGGCGCGCGAGCTGGCGGAGGAGCGGGTCCTCGATCTGCTGCTGCCCAAGCGCGCCTCGGCCCGCCCGAGCTACGAGGAGCACGCCCCCGACGAGGTGGCGGCGGCGGCGGCCTCCTCGACCCGGGACAAGCTGCGGCGGCTCCTGCAGGAGGGGCACCTCGACGACCGCGAGGTCGAGGTCGAGACCCAGGACACCAAGATGCCCATGATGGAGATCTTCAGCTCGAGCGGGCTCGAGGAGATGGGCATCAACATGAAGGACAGCTTCGGGCACCTCTTCCCGAAGAAGACCAAGAAGCGCCGCGTGCGCGTGAAGGACGCCCTCGAGCTCCTCGTCGAGGACGAGGCGCAGAAGCTGGTCGACCAGGACAAGGTCACCGCCGAGGCCCTCGAGCGCGCGCAGCAGAACGGCATCATCTTCCTCGACGAGGTCGACAAGATCGCCGGGCGCGAGTCGAAGATGGGGCCGGACGTCTCGCGTGAGGGCGTGCAGCGCGATCTCCTGCCCATCGTCGAGGGGTCGACGGTCAACACCAAGCACGGGATGGTGAAGACCGACCACATCCTCTTCATCGCCGCGGGCGCGTTCCACATCTCCAAGGTCAGCGACATGATCCCGGAGCTGCAGGGCCGCTTCCCCATCCGGGTCGAGCTCGACCGCCTGAGCGAGGACGACTTCATCCGCATCCTCAACGAGCCCGAGAACTCGCTCACCAAGCAGTACGCGGCGCTCCTGGGGACCGAGGGCGTCGACCTGAGCTTCACCCAGGACGGCATCCGCGCGGTCGCGCGCACCGCCTTCGAGGTGAACGACCGCCAGGAGAACATCGGCGCGCGGCGTCTCCACACCGTGATGGAGCGCCTCCTCGACGAGGTGTCCTTCGACGCCCCGGACCGCGAGGACAAGCAGATCGTCGTCGACAAGACCTTCGTCGACGGCGCCCTGGCCGGGATCGTCCAGGATCCGAAGCTCGAGAACTATATTCTGTAGCGCCCCGGTGTCGGGCCGTCGGCTGCGGCGACGACCGGACGGCGACGTTTTCGAGTGTCATTGCAGGGCGCCCGCGGTGTTGTAGAACGAGCTCATCGTCTCGACCCACGGAGCGCCCATGCGCCACGCACTCATCACGTTGCTCGCCGCCGTCGCCCTCGCCGGCTGCTTCCAGCACACCCAGTACATGAACGAGGACCGACCGGCCGAGCCGGTCGCGCGCCTCCACGCCTACAACCACCACATCTTCTGGGGCCTCGTCGACGTCTCGGGGCCGATCGACGTCGACGTCGTCTGCCCCGACGGGGCGGCCGCCATCCACACCGAGGTCGGACCCTTCGGCGTCGTCCTCGGACTGGTCACCGGCGGCATCTACGTCCCGACCCAAACCGACGTCTTCTGCGTCTCCCGGGACCGCTGACCCTGGCTACACGACGCGGACCGTGAAGCGCTCGATGTGCATGGCGGGCTTGTCGACCACGTCGACCCGCGCGCCGTAGGCCTTCTCGATCTTCGCGAGCTCGTCGCCGTACTCCTCGACGAGGAGCTCGGTGATGCGCGACTGCGCCTGGACCTCGGCCACCGTGCCCGTCTCGGCGCCGCGCAGGCTCTGGTGCAGGTTCATGATGATGCTGTCGGCGATGACCCGGAGCGACTGCAGGTAGCCCTTGCCCTCGCAGTAGAAGCACGGCTCGGTCAGGTCCTGGACGATCGAGTTCCGCACCCGCTTGCGCGTCATCTCGACGAGGCCGAGCCCGCTGATCGGCAGCACCTTGGTGCGCGCCCGGTCCTTCGCCAGCTCCTCGGCGAGCGCCGCGGTCACCCGCTGCTGGTTCGCCTCGAGCTCCATGTCGATGAAGTCGATGACGATGATGCCGCCGATGTCGCGCAGGCGCAGCTGGTAGGCGATCTCGCGCACCGCCTCGAGGTTGATCTCGACGATCGTCTCCTCGAAGTTGCTCTTGCCGACGTAGCGGCCGGTGTTCACGTCGATGGCGGTCAGCGCCTCGGTCCGGTCGATGAGGATGTAGCCCCCCGACTTGAGCCAGACCTTGCGCCGCGAGGCGCGCGTGATCTCCCACTCGACGCCGTAGCGCTCGAACATCGGGTCGGCCGAGTCCCAGCGCTGGATGTTCGCCTCGAAGGTCGGCATGAAGCGCTGAACGAAGCGCACGATGCGCTCGAGCTCGGCGTCGTCGTCGACCACGACGCGGTCGTCCTCGCTCTGGATGAGGTCGCGCACGCTCCGGAGCGTCAGGTCGACGTCCTCGTGGACGAGCTCCGGCGGCCGCACGACCTGGCCGCGCTTCTGGATGTCGGCCCAGAGCTGCTCGAGGAAGGCCACGTCGTCCTTGAACTCGGCCTCGTCGAGCCCCTCCCCCGCGGTCCGCAGGATGAGCCCGCCCACGGCCGGCTTGAGGCGCTCGAGGATGGCCTTGAGGCGGGCGCGCTCGACGGGATCCTTGATGCGGCGGGACACGCCGAGGTGGTCGACCGTCGGCATGTAGACGAGGTGGCGCCCCGGCAGCGAGATGTGCGTCGTCAGGCGCGCGCCCTTCGTCCCCATCGGGGCCTTGGCGACCTGCACCAGGACCTGCTGCCCCTGGGCGAGGAGCTCGGTGATCGGCGGGTAGCGATCGCCGCGGCCGACCTCCGCGCCGGGCGGCGGCACGTCGCCGTCGCCCTCGGCGTCGACGCCCAGGTCGGGCCCGTCGGGGCGGGCGACGTCCCCGACGAAGAGGAAGCCCGTGCGCTGGAGCCCCACCTCGACGAAGGCGGCCTGCATCCCGCGCAGGACGCGCACGACGCGCCCGGCGTAGATGTTGCCGACGATGCTGCGCTCGCGGAGGCGCTCGAAGAAGAGCTCCGTGGTCACGCCGTTGTCGATGAGGGCCACGCGGCGCTGGTCCGGGCGGCGGTTGACGAGCAGGAGGCGCGCCATGGGTGATTCGTCTCCCCGGGGCGGAGGCCCCGAAGTGGCTCAGCGGTGCTTCACGTCGAACACGCCCTCGGTGAGGTCGAGCGTGTTGCCGTCCGAGTCCTGCAGCGTCGCGGAGAAGGTCCCCTGGACGTAGCTGCCGGCGCCGCCGTTCTCGCTGATGGTGATGTCGTAGGCGATCGACCCGTGGGTGAACCCGACCGAGCACCCCGGGGCCTGGGCGAGACCCGAGCCGTCGTTGTAGCAGATCTGGACCCCGACCTCGCTGAACTCGTAGTCGGCCCAGTGACCGACGACGTACTCCTCGACCGGGACGAGGCTGATCTCGAGCTTCCGGAGGCCCTTGTCGGCGGCGATCTTGAAGAGCTTGCCCGACTCGTCGGTCGGGATGTAGTCGGCCTCGCCGTTGACGTCGAAGGTGTTGTTCACGCCGCCGAGCTTGAAGGTGACCTTCGAGATCTTCTCGAGCGGCGGGATGGTGTCCAGCGCGACGACGTCGGCCGCGTCCGCGGTCGCGTCCGCCGCGTCCGCGGTCGCCACGTCGTCGCCGCCGCTGGCGCCGTCTCCACCGCACGCCACGCCCCAGAGCGTCGTCGCCGTCAGCAGCACGAGGGCGATCAGCCTGCGCTTCATCACGTCCGCCTCGTCTTCCGGGGTGGGGGGGTCGACCGCATCGGCGGCGGACCGTAGCACGCCGCCGCGGCCCGCCGCAACGCGCCGCCTTGACACGACCGCGGCCGATTCCGATGGTGCGGGGCATCCCCAACGCCGCCGCGGAGCCCCCCATGCGCGACCTCCAAACGCTCCTCGCGACCGCCTCGTTGGCGCTCGCCCTGACCGCCTGCGCCGAGGGCGGCCAGCGAACGGGCACCCTCGACACCTGGGACGAGGTCAGCGCCCAGGACACGACGGTCGCCCAGGACACGACGGTCGCCCAGGACACGACGGTCGCCCAGGACACGACGGTCGCCCAGGACACGACGGTCGCCCAGGACACGACGACCGGGCGCGTGCCGCTGAAGCACCGGGCCGAGGCCATCGACTGCGACCACGAGCGCGTGGACAACCTCGTCTCCATCCCCGACAACCCCGGCGCCCCGGTCGACTGCACCGCGCACACCGACTGCACCGACGGCGAGAACGGCCGCTGCGTCGGCAACAGCCACGACGGCTGGTACTGCACCTACGACCTCTGCTTCAGCGACGCGGACTGCGGCGCGAGCCCCAAGGTCTGCGAGTGCGGCGGCGGCTTCCGCGCGGACAACAACGTCTGCCTCCAGGGCAACTGCCGCGTCGACGCCGACTGCGGCGCCGGCGGCTACTGCTCGCCGAGCTTCGGCGACTGCGGGGACTACCTGGGCGTCGTCGCCTACTACTGCCACGCCGTGGACGACGAGTGCGTGGACGACGCCGACTGCGGCGACTCCACCGGCACCTTCGGCGGCCCCTACTGCGCCTACAACCCGACCGCCGGGAAGTGGATGTGCTCGAGCCAACACTGCGCCGGCTGACGCGCGCCGCGCGTCCCTGGACCGCCCTGGCCCTCGGCCTCGTCGCGGCCTGCGCCGCCGAGCCGCCGACCGACCTCGAGCGCGGCGCGACCTGGGTCGCCGACGCCGCCACGCGCCGCGAGGTGCTCGAGCGCTCGCTCGTGAACCCCGACAACGGCTACTCGGCGCTGCGCCTCGAGCGCTACACCGAGGATCTGTGGGGCGCCCTGCCCGTCTGGAACCCGCGCGCCCGGCCGGTCGTCGTCGGCGACCTCGGCCAGCCCGTCCCCACCCCGGACGCCGGCTGGCGCCCCATCGGCCTCGACGTCCCGTGGGAGGACGCCGCCCTGGCCGACCTCGGCGCCCGCGTCTTCACGGACTACCCCGCCCAGGTCGAGCCCGCGCTGTGGGTGGCGCTGACCGACGCCGACGCCCCGGCGCGCTTCGGCCTCTGGATCGACGGGGACCGCGTCGGCGGCCTGGTCTGGGCCGAGACCCCCGGCGGCGTGCAGCTCGCCTTCTCCTGCGCGAGCTGCCACGCCGTCTTCGGCGACGACGGGCCCAGGCTCGGCGCCCCCAACCACGCCTTCGACTACGGCGCGCTCCTCGACGCCTCCCGCGGCGGCGTCCACACCAGCGCCAGCCGCTGGGGTCCCGGGCGCGTCGACGTCACGCCGGACGACGTGGCGAACCCGACGGTCATCGCCGACCTGCGCGCGGTGCGCTTCGCCGAGCGGCTCAACCGCGCCGCCACCCTCGACAACGATCTGATGGCGCTCACCGCCCGCCTCGAGACCGCCGTCATCACCAACTCGGGCCAGGCCGTGCGCCCCCCGCGCGAGCTCGTCTTCGCCCTCGCCTGGTACCTCTGGAGCCTCGGCGACGACCTCGCCGAGCTCGACGAGGCCGCGCCGGCCGCGGCCCTCTACCGGCGCGAGTGCGGCGGCTGTCACCTCCCGCCGGGGCTCGCCGGTCCGCCGATCGCGCTGGCGGAGGTCGGGACCGACCCCACCGTGGGCGAGAGCCCGTGGCGCGGCACCGGCGCCTACCAGACGCCGTCGCTGCGCGGCGTCGTCGACCGCGCGCGCCTCCTCGCCGCCGGCGGCGTCGACAGCCTCGAGGCGCTCCTCGACCCGCAGCGCACCGAGGGCGGGCACCGCTACGGCCAGACCCTCGACGACGCGGAGCGCGAGCTCCTCCTCGCGCTCCTCCGGGGCCTGCGCTAGGCCGGGTTCCCCGGTGTGAGGGCGTCCGTGCGCGGCGGCGCGCGCCGTGCGTCACGCCCGCGGAGATCACGATGACCGCGCGACGACCTCGCGCCGGTGGCGTGTGGCGCTGCGAAGCGCGGGCCGGAATCGATCGGCCCACCGCGCGTTTGAGGACCGGGGAAACGAGGGCGTGGAGCGCGTCTCCGCCCGGCCGACGCGGCGGGAGTCTAGCACAGCCGCCGTGCGCATCGCAATGACCTAAGCAAGTTCCATACCAAGCAATGCGCGACGTCTTGTGGCTCCCTTTCGGCGGTGATACTCTGGCCCCAGACAGCGAGATGACCATGGTGACGGGGAAGACGGTCCGATGGAGCTGAAGCAGTATCAGAAGATGAGTCTGCAGCTGGTGATGACGCCCCAGCTGCAGCAGGCCATCAAGCTGCTCCAGCTGTCGCGCCTCGAGCTGTCGGAGACGGTGCAGAACGAGCTCCTCGAGAACCCGGTGCTGGAGATCGAGGCCGAGGCCCAGTCGCAGTCCCCGGCGGAGGTCGGGCGCGAGATCGACAAGGCCAAGCCGGATCGCGAGGACGTCGAGATCCGGAGCCACGAGGCCGACCCGACCGAGGCCAACTGGGAGCAGTACGTCTCCGACTACAACTCCTACAGCTACACCCCGGGCGGCGGCGGCATCCGTTACTCCGACGACGACATGCCGACCATCGAGCAGACGCTCGCCGGTCAGCAGAGCCTCACCGACCACCTCGAGTGGCAGCTCGGCCTCGCGCTCCTGACCGACGACGAGCGCGCCATCGGCGAGGCGATCATCGGCAACATCACCCCGGCGGGCTACCTGCCGGCGGAGAACGTGCAGCAGATCGCCGACGAGATGGGGATCGAGCTCTCCGACGTCGAGTCGGTCCTCGAGGTGGTGCAGGAGTTCGACCCGCTCGGCGTGGGCGCGCGGGATCTGCGCGAGTGCCTGCTCATCCAGGCGCGGGTCGAGTACCCCGACGAGGACATCGTCCTCGCGCTCATCGACCGCCACCTCGAGAACCTCGAGAAGAAGAACGTCGCGGCCATCACCAAGGACCTCGACTGCGACGTCGAGGACATCAGCGAGGCGATCGAGCTCATCGGCCACCTCGAGCCGCGGCCGGGGCGGGGCTTCGCCACCGAGGACGCGCAGTACATCACCCCCGACGTCTACGTGCACAAGGTGGGCGACGAGTACCTCGTCCAGCTGAACGAGGACGGGCTGCCGAAGCTCAAGATCTCGAACTTCTACCAGAACCAGCTGAAGAACGGCGCCGTCTCCTCGAAGGAGAAGGACTTCATCCAGGACAAGTTCCGCAGCGCCGTCTGGCTCATCCGCTCCATCCACCAGCGGCAGAACACGATCCGCAAGGTGACGGAGTCCATCGTCCGCTTCCAGCGCGAGTTCCTCGACTACGGCGTCGAGCGGCTCCGCCCCCTCATTCTGCGCGACGTGGCCGACGACATCGGCATGCACGAGTCGACCATCAGCCGTGTGACGACCAACAAGTACGTGCACACGCCGCAGGGCATCTTCGAGCTGAAGTACTTCTTCAACAGCCGCATCACGAGCTCGCAGGGGGGCGACCTCGCCTCCGAGAGCGTGAAGCAGCGCATCAAGAAGCTCATCAGCGAGGAGAACCCGAAGAAACCCCTGTCCGACCAGAAGCTTTGCGACATCCTCGGCGAAGAGGGGACCCAGATCGCCCGGAGAACGGTGGCCAAGTACCGGGAAATGCTAAATATCCTTCCCTCTTCGAAGCGCAAGAAGGTGTTCTGAGACGACACTCGTTCGCCGGCTCGGGGTGCCGGCGTCCAGCTAGGGAGGCATGATGAGAATCAACTTCACGTTCCGCCACATGGACTCGAGCGAAGCCCTCAAGGACCACGCCTCTGCCAAGCTCGCGAGGTTGGAACGGTTCGAGGATCGCGAGATGGCCATCGAGACCGTCTTCAGCGTGGAGAAGTTCCAGAAGACGGCGGAGTTCAAGGTTTCGGGGGCGCACGGGACGTTCCTGCAGACCGAGACGCGGGACGACATGTTCGAGGCGATCGACATCGCGGTGGACAAGCTCGACCGGCAGCTCTCGCGCTCCAAGGAGAAGCGCAAGCACCACAAGGGCGCTCAGGCCACGACCCCGACCGAGCTCTAGCCCGACCTCCCCGGAGGGCGCTCGCGCCCTCCGGGCTCTCCCCGAGTCGATCCCGCCAGCCTCCGCTGGCCGAAGACCGCCGCGCGGTGGCGGCTCCGCCGTGAAACGTCGCGCGCGCGACGCCGGTCGACGCCGAGCGTCGACCAGGAGCACGCCCTCCTTGACCCCGCCATCTCCGACCAAGCGCCGCCTCGACGTCATCGTCCTGAGCGGTCAGTCCGGATCGGGCAAGACCACGGCCCTGCACGCCCTCGAGGACGCAGGTCACTTCTGCGTCGACAACCTCCCGGCGGCGCTCCTGCCCACCTTCCTCCGCCTCGTCGAGGACAACCCCTCCATCGACCGGGTCGCGCTGGCGATGGACGCGCGGGAGCGGCTCTTCCGGACCGACCTCGAGCGCGACCTGCGCGTGCTGACCCTCGACGACGACCGCGTCGAGGTGCTCTTCCTCGCCTGTGACGAGGACGCGCTGGTGGCGCGCTTCAAGACCACCCGGCGGCCGCACCCGCTGGTCTCGCAGGGCGCGGCCAAGACCCTCCCCGAGGCGATCGCCCTCGAGCGGGAGTGGCTCGAGCCGATCCGCGCCCTCTCCACCCACGTCATCGACTCGACCGCGCTGACGGTGCACGACCTCAAGCGGCGGGTGCTCAAGCTCTTCGGCGACGCCGCCACCACGCGCCTGGCCGTCCACCTGATGAGCTTCGGCTACCGCTACGGGTTGCCGCAGGACGCCGACTACGTGTTCGACGTGCGCTTCCTCGACAACCCCTACTTCGTGGAGGCGCTGCGCGACAAGACCGGGCTCGATCCGGCGGTCGCCGGCTTCGTGATGGAGCAGGCGGCGGCGACGCGGATGCGCGAGCTCGTGGTGGCGCTCCTCGACGAGGTGCTGCCGCGCGTCGAGGCCGAGGGGCGGGCGTCGCTGACCATCGCCTTCGGCTGCACCGGCGGCCACCATCGCTCGGTGGCGATGTGCGAGGCGGTACGCGGGGACCTGTTCGCGCGAGGGCAGGAACCCGAGATCGTGCACCGAGACATCGACCGATAAACTGGCTATGTTCGGGGGGGCAGCGGGGCTGCCACCACGCCCCCCACGGGCTCGACGCTAGGAGTATGAATGGACGCGGCGCGTCGGGAGCTGGTGATACCGAACGAGAAGGGGTTGCACGTGCGCGCCGCGACGGCGCTCGCGCGCACCGCGGGTCGGTTCGCGTCGCAGATCACGGTCGCCCGCGGCGAAGAGCGGGTCGACGCGAAGAGCATCATGGGGCTGCTCCTGTTGACGGCCTCCCAGGGCACGACGATCGTGGTCGAGGCGAAGGGCGGAGACGCGACGGAAGCCGTCATGGCGATTGGTGAGCTGGTCGAGTCGGGCTTCTACGAATAGAGGACGCTTGGCGGACGTGAGACACGAGAACCTGGGCATCGTGCTCCAGGGTGAAGGGGTGTCCGAGGGCATCGTCCTCGGCGCGGTGGCCCGCTGGGACCGCCACGAGACCCTCGTGGAGCACGTGCGCCTGCCCGAGAGCCTCGTGAACGCCGAGGTGAGCCGCTTCTACGAGGCGATCGCCCGCGCCGAGCGCGAGATCGACGAGCTCTACGTCTCGCTCGCCGCCTCGACGCCCAAGGGCTCACCGGCGGTCGAGGGGGAGCACCTCGGCCTGCTCGACGCGCACAAGATGATGCTGCGCGACCCGTCGATCGTGAACGACACCGAGCGCTACATCCGCGAGGAGCACCTCAACGCCGAGTGGGCGCTGTCGATGACCCTCAAGCGGCTCGAGGGGATGTTCGCGAGCGTCAAGGACCCGTTCTTCCGCGAGCGCGGGCAGGACATCCACCACATCGGCGAGCGGCTGATGCAGTTCCTCGCCCAGGGGGACGACGCGGAGGCACCGCCCTCGCCGCTCACGCACCTCCCCCAGGGGGCGATCCTCTTCGCGCACTCGCTGTCGCCGGCCGAGGCCCTCGCGGCGAGCCGCCAGCAGGTCGCGGCCTTCGTGATCGAGGTCGGGAGCACCTCGGGCCACACGGCCATCATCGCGCGCTCGCTGGGCATCCCGGCGGTGGTCGGGCTGGCCGGGGCCGGCGACGTCGTCGGCGACGGCGACCGCGTCATCGTCGACGGCTTCGAGGGCGAGATCGTCGTCCGGCCCACCGAGTACGAGGAGATCCTCTACGCGCGCCGGGCGAACCGCGCCAAGGCGGTGCGGCGCGCGGTCCGCCAGAACCGGACGCTGCCCGCCGAGACCCCCGACGGCTTCTCGATGGTGCTGCGGGCCAACCTCGACTTCGCCGCGCAGGCGCCGCAGGTCGAGGCGCTGGGGGGGCGCGGGGTCGGCCTCTACCGAACGGAGTTCCTCTTCCTCGAGCGCACCGGGCCGCCGACCGAGGACGAGCAGACCGAGGCGTACGTCAGCGTGCTCAAGGCGCTCGCGCCGCACCCGGTGACGATCCGGACGCTCGACGTCGGCGGCGACAAGATGATCAAGTTCTCGGGGCCGGAGCACGCGGGGCTGCGCGCGATCCGCTACTGCCTGGCCAACGAGGACCTGTTCCTGATGCAGCTCCGGGCGCTGCTCCGGGCGTCGAACCACGGCGAGCTGCGGATCCTCGTGCCGTTCATCGCGAGCCCCTACGAGGTGCGCGAGGTGCGGCGCCTGCTCGCCATCGCCAGCGAGCAGCTCAAGGAGCGCGGCATCCGCCACGCCCCCGACATCCCGGTGGGCGCGATGATCGAGGTGCCCGTCGCGGCGCTGTCGGCCCAGCAGCTCGCCCGCGAGGTCGACTTCTTCAGCGTCGGCACCAACGACCTCATCCAGTACACCATGGCCGTGTCGCGCGAGTCGGCCGCCCCGGACTACCTGACCAACCCGCTGCAGTCGGGCTTCCTGAAGCTGCTCCGGATGATCACCGACGCCGGCCACCACGCCGGCATCACCACGGCCATCTGCGGCGAGCTCGCCGGCAAGCCGTGGTTCGCGCCGATCCTCATCGCGCTCGGCTTCAACGAGCTGTCGATGACCCCCGAGGCGATCCCGCTCGTCAAGGAGGTCATCCGCCGCACCCCGCGTGCCGAGGCGCTCGCGCTCCTCCAGAAGTTCAACAAGATGGACGCCGAAGAGGCCAAGGACTACCTGGACTCCTACATGGTGGAGCACTTCCCGGAGATCGTGACCCCGCGCTTCCGCGGCGCGCCTCACTACATGCGCTGACGCGCACCTTCTCCCCGAACATCCCCAGCCGACCCAGGAGTCGCCATGCGCGCCCTGCTCCCGATCGCGATGATCGCGACGCTGTCCGCCTGTCCCTCGAAGTCCGTCCCGGTGGTCGACCCGGCCCCCGCGCCGGCCCCCGCGCTCGAGACGCAGACCTCCCGTGCGGCGCCGCCGCTCGGCAAGCACGACTCGCTCGGGGCCCTGGTGGGGGCGGAGGTGCTGGCGTGCCTCAACGCCGTCACGGCCCGGGACGAGGGCTCCGAGGCGCCGGCGGTCACGACCGCCGAGGCGGCCGCGGACGGCGTCGGGCCGTGCACGGCCAAGGTGATGCAGCGGGTCATGGCGCACGGCGACAACCGGCCGATCCGCGAGGTGGCGGTGATCGAGGCCGGCACCGACCTCTACAAGACCGTCGACCTGGCCGTGAACGTCGGCGAGCGGTGGTTCGTGGCGCGGCGGCTCTTCGAGAACGAGGACAGCGGCTGCTGCATCGCCTACCGCAAGTTCGAGATGACCGACGTGGAGCTGCGCGATCTGGTGCCCGGTGACGGCCACGAGGTGACCTTCGAGGCCACCTGGGTGGACCGGGACGCGGACAAGGGGGTCAACCAGGTCGACCACCAGAGCTACACCTCCCGCGTCGTCTGCGGCGCCAACGCGGCCGGCGGCTGGTGCCGGGCGCTCCAGACCCGCCAGCTGTCCTACGCCGGCGACCTCGACCAGCTCGGCGACGGCTCGGGCGTGCACCCGAGCTGCTGGGAGGTGGCGCTCGACGGCGTGGGCGGCTACACGCGCACGCCCGCCGCCTGCGAGGGCGCGGAGGCGCCGGCCGCGGAAGGGCCGGTCGAGCGCGGCGAGATCGCGAAGCTGCCGCCGCTCTGAGCGGACCT
>SBGO01000163.1 GCA_006226565.1 Deltaproteobacteria bacterium
CTCGTCGTGGATCGCGCGGTTGGCCTCGAGGAGGCCCGTGAGCTGCGCCTCGATGGAGCGGATGGCGTCCTGCAGGGCCCCGAGCTGCGGCTCGGCGGGCTTGGGCCGGAGCTCCGGCGGGACGGTCGCGCGGCGGCCGAGGGCGTGCCTCGGCGCGGGGGGCGACGTCGTGGCCGTGGCGCTGGAGCGCCAGGCGACGGGAGGCTTCCAGGCGCGCACCTCGGTGCGCTTGCCGGCCGCGCCGGGGAAGGCCGCGATGACCTCGAAGCGCTGCGCCGCCTCGGCGTCGGGGTCCGCGTCGGAGCGCGGGGTCTCACGTGGCCCGGTGGCGCCGGTCTCGGGCTCGAGCTCGGCCTTCACCCGCGCGAACGCCTCGCGGACGCCGCTGGCGCGGAAGATCCGGGTCGGGCCATGACCCGGGGGCGCCGTGGGGCGAAGGCCGTCGTCTTCGGGGGGATCGCTGAGGTTCATCCTGCTCAACCTTGTCGTTCGCGGGCGTGGGGGCGCCGGCGCTGCGGGGACGGACCGGGGCTCAGCCCGCCAGACGCTGGAAGCGCTCGAGGCGCTGGCGCAGGGCTTCGGCGCTCGGGCTGCGCCCGGGGAGGGGCGGCGGCGTCGGGAGGGGGGCGTCGGGGCGGTCGCTCAGGAACGCGGCCGGTCGAGGCGCGGTAGGGACGCGCGCGGCGCGCGGGAGGGGTGTCGGGCGAATCGGCACCGAAATGCCGGTGATCTCGGGGATGGCCTCGACCACGTCCTCGTCGTCGCCGAGGGTGGTCAGGAGGCTCAGCCCGTGCGAGGTCGTGCCGAGCACGAGGGTCTTGCCGGGGACGCGGACGAGGGCGACCTGCCAGCGGTCTCCGACGGCGAGGGTGCCGAGCAGCTCGAGCGGGTCCGGCTCGGACGCGGCGGGCGCCTCGGGGGCGCGGGTCGTCGCGGTGTAGACGGCGGCGGCGCCGATCGCGAGGACCAGGGCGAGGGCGAGGAGGGCGGCGTTGGGCGCGGCGCCGGTGCCCGGGGCGCCCGCGGGGGCGATGGCGAGGAGCGGCGCCTGCTCGGCGACGCCGAGGGCTGCGTGCGGCGTGGCCGGCGGCGGTACGCTGACCGTGAGGGCGGACGCGAGGGCGGACGCGAGCGGCGCGGCCTGTGGGCTCCGGGCCTCCTGGGCGAAGAGGGCGCCGGCGAGCACGCCGCAGGAGGCCACGACCCAGAGGGAGGCGGGGATCTTCGCGAGCGCGCGTCGGGATGTCGTCATGGCTACCTCGTCGGGACGCCGTACGCCGGGCGCACGGGTGACGCGGGCCGGTTTGCAACCGACGTGCCACCCTGGAAGTGGCGCGGATCCAGGCGGAATGCGGGTCTCGTGGCGCCTCCAGCGTCAACCCGCCGGCGTCAATCCTCTGGCGTCACCGATCGGCGGGTGTCACGGGCGTGACGACACCGGGCGCGCGCGTGCAGTGTCCGGGAGAGCCGCGCGACGAGGCGGGAGAGGGGGAGGCGTCGGGCCTGCGTCGCCGCGCGGACGATGGTCGCGGACAGAGGCTCCATCTGCGTTCTCGCATGCGACCACCGGTATTTCGGTGGGGTCAACGGGGCCGTCGCCCTCGGCGGTCGGGGTCGGACGACCGCTCCGAAGCGGCTCGACGAAGGGCCACGCGAGCTGGCCGAGGTAGCTCCGCGGCGTCGGCTCCGCGCAGCCGAGGCGTGGGGCTCCGGCGTTCGGCGCGTAGTAGGTGCCGAAGAGCACGTCCATGAGCGGCGACAGGTTGGCGAAGTTCTTTGTGCCGCCGACGCCGGCGTCGTGGTGCCAGTGGTGGAGCTCCGGCGCCCCGAGGAGGACGCGCAGGGGGCCGAGCGGGAGGCGCGTGTTGCTGTGGATGAAGACCGCCCACACCCCGCGGAAGGCGACGAAGCCCGCGATGAGCTCGAGGGGGAAGCCCAGGACGAGGGCCGGCAGGTTCTCCAGGGTCATGGTCCAGAGGCCGTCCACGGGGTGCTCGCGGTAGGCCGCCAGGAAGTCCAGGTGCTCCGCGGTGTGGTGGACGCGGTGGAAGCGCCAGAGGAGGGGCACGCGGTGGGACAGCCGGTGGCCCCAGTAGACGACCAGGTCGCAGAGGAGGACGACGACGGCGATCTGGACGGCCAGGGGCCAGGAGGCGACGGTCGCGCGCAGGTCCGGCGGCACGACCCCGTCGAGGGCGGCGGCGATGGCGGCCAGGGCGGCCAGCGCCGCGGCGCGCCAGACGGTCTGCTGCATCCCGAAGAAGAGCAGGTCCAGGCGCGACTCCGGGCGCCACACGGGCTGCGCGTTCCGGGGGAAGAGGCGCTCGAGCGGCACGAAGACCGCCGCCAGGAAGGCGAGGGTGAGGGCCGCCGACAGGAGCGCGGTCATCACGGCTGGGCCTGCTGGGGGAGGACGTCGGGGACCGGGGGCAGGTCCAGATCGAGGTCCGGCGCCAGCATCGCCTTGCTGGTGGAGAAGTAGACCCGGCGGTCGGGCGCGGGCGCTGGGGCGGGAGCCGGCGCGGTTTGGGTGTTCGGC
>SBGO01000359.1 GCA_006226565.1 Deltaproteobacteria bacterium
GCGTCGACTTCCCCGCCGCGCAGGACGTGACGGTCTCGGCGAGCGTCGCGCTCTCGGCCTTCACCTCGCCGGGGCGGACCGCCCCCGACCAAGTCTACTACGGCGTCCAGAGCATCGCCGCCGCGGACGTCACGCTGACGGCCACGCCGACCGGCCTCGCGGCCGACGACGAGGTGCTGATCATCAACCTCATGGGCACCCCGACCGACTACGCCCAGGTCGGCGTGCGGGAGCTCGGCGTGGTCGAGGCGATCAACGGGACGGTCGTCACGCTCGTGCGCCCGGTGACGGGGCTCTACGCGGCCGGCGGCAACGCCGACCTGTCGACGCAGGTGGTGCGCCTCGTGCGCGTGCCGCACTACAACTCGCTCACCGTCAACGCTAGCGTGGTCCTGTCCGCGACGGCCTTCGGCAACGGCGGCGGCAGCGGCGTGCTGGCGCTCTCCGTCGACGACACGCTGACGATCGGCGCCGGCGGGCAGCTCAGCGTCGGCAACGCCGGGTACGCGGGCGGCGGCGGCGGCGCGAGCGGGAGCTACCCGACCACCGTCGCCACGTGGGGCTACGCCGGGACCGGTGTCGCGGGCCCGGTCTCGGTCCGCGGTACGGCGCAGAACTACGGCGGTGGCGGCGGCGGCAAGGGCTACGGCACCTCCTCCGGGGGGGACGTCGGCGGCGGCGGGGCCGGCGGCGGCCACGTCAACAACGGCAACAACGGCTACACGGCCTACGGCGGCCTCGGCGGCGTCGCCTACGCGAGCGCCGGCGACGAGCGCTGGTTCCTGGGCGCCGGCGGCGGCGGCGGCGCCTCCGACGCGACCGCGTGGGGCAGCGACAGCCACGTCGGGTACGCCGGGCAGCCCGGCGGCGGCATCCTCTTCATCCGCGCGCGGGTCATCGACAACAGCGGCACGCTGCGGGCCAGCGGCCACAACACCTACGGCCCCAACACGGGGGACATCGCCGAGGAGGGCGGCGGCGGCGCGGGCGCGGGCGGCACCCTCGTCATCATCGGCGGAGAGACGGGCTACGGCGTGGCCACCGTCGCCGGCGGCGTCGTGGCGAGCTGTGCGTCCTATTGCGGTGGGGCCGCGAGCGTTGGGCGGCTGCTCGAGCCGTCGCGGGTGGTCGTCGAGGGCGGCCTCGTGACCGGCGACCCCGGCGTCTGGTCCGACGGGAGCATCCCGCAGCTCTGCGCCGAGTACCTGCTCTGCGGCACGGCCGGGCCCGGGGTCTACCTCGTCGACGCCACCGGCGGGGATCCCGCCGACGCCGCCGAGACGACCTGCGAGTGACGGGGCCCACGCGAGCACCGGCACATCGGTGCGAGCGGGAGCGCGGCCTCCGGCGCATCCCCTGAATCGCATTGACTCCATTGGGGGCCGTTCCTACGGCTGGACGCCATGGTTGCAGGCACGACAACACTCGAGGCCGTTCCCACCTCGCCGGAGGAAGGGCGGCCAAATTTCTCCCCGACGCGCTCGACGGGCGCGCGGCTCTTGGAGTTGGTGGCCGAGCGCGCCGACGCCAAGCCCGACTCCGACGAGGCCTGGCAGTCCGCGAGGCACTTCGCGTCGAAGCCCGCCGACACGCTGGACGAGGCGCTCGAGCACGTCGCGATGGCGGCGCCCCAGGTCGGCCTGCAGGCCGCGTACTCCCGGATCCCGCTGCTGGAGATCCTCGAGGCCGCCGCCGATCCCGGCCGCGCGCTGCTGGTGCCCATCGCGGAGGGGGACCACGCCGCGTGGTTCATTCCGCTGCGCCGGGTCGGCAACCGCGTCCGCGGCACCTGGCTGAGCCCGCACGGCGAGAGCGTCCGGACGCTGTCCCTCGAGACGCTGGAGCAGCTCATCCCCGGCGGCGTGACCTCGGCGCTGGTGCTCGAGTCGCGCTTCCCGCTCGATCCCCTCGTCCGCTCGACCGACAAGGGGCGGGACCCCGTCGCGCGCGCCTGGGTGCGGCTCTGGCGCTTCATCCGCATGGAGCGCAGCGACCTGCGCCTCGTCCTCGGGTACGCGATCGCCATCGGCGTGCTGACGCTGGTCACCCCGGTGGCGGTGCAGGCGCTCGTCAACTCGATCGCGCTGACGACGCTGGTCCAGAACCTCGTCGTCCTCTCGCTCGCGCTGCTGGGCGGCCTCGTGCTGTCGGCCGTGCTCCGCGGCCTGCGGATCTACGTCGTGGAGGTCCTCGCCCGGCGCATCTTCGTGCGCGTCGCGGCCGACTACGCGCGGCGGATCCCGGCGATCGACCCGAGGAGCCGCGACAAGGCCGACCTGCCCGAGATGACGCTGCACTTCTTCGACGTGCTCACGCTGCAGAAGTCCGGCGCCCACCTGCTCCTCGACGCCCTCGGGCTGGCGCTGCAGACCGTGATGGGCACGATCCTGCTGGCCCTCTACCACCCGCACCTGATGGTCTTCGACCTGGTGCTCATCCTGCTGCTCGCCGTCGTCCTCCTGGGCTTCATCCGGCGCGGGACGACCACGGCGCTCGACGAGTCCAAGCGCAAGTACCATGTCGCGGCGTGGCTCCAGCAGCTCGCCGACAACCCCGCGGAGTTCTCGTCCCACAGCACCAGCCGGCTGGCCGTCCAGCGCGGCGACCGCCTCTCCCACGCCTACCTCTACGCCCGGCGCGCCCACTTCCGCGTGCTGCTGCGGCTCTACATCGGCAGCCTCGCGCTGCAGGTGCTGGCGCCGGTCCTCCTGCTCGTCATCGGCGGCATGCTGGTCATCAACAGCGAGCTCACGCTCGGGCAGCTCGTCGCCGCCGAGCTCGTGGTCTCCGCGATCAGCGTCGGCTTCGGCAAGCTCGGAGGGTACGCGGAGAAGCTCCTCGACGTCGTGGCCGGGATGGAGAAGCTGGCGAAGCTGGTGGAGCTGCCGCGTCGCCCGCCGAGCACCGATCGCCTGAGCGAGCGGCGGGGGCCCGCGAGCCTGCGCATGTCGGGCCGCAAGTGCGGCCGGGTGGAGATCCCCGCCGGCGCGCGCGCCACGCTGGAGGGGACGCCGGAGCGCATCCGCAGGGTGTTCGCCGCGCTGCGTGGGGCCGACGTCCGGGAGCTCGAGACCCTCGAGGTCGACGGCAAGCCCGTCGACGGCGTCGAGCTCGAGGTCCTCGGCGACGCCGTGTGGTGGATCGGCCAGCCGCGCTTCTTCCGCGGCACGGTCCTCGACTACCTCAGCCTGGGCCCCCGCGCCGTGGATCCGCACGAGGCACGCCGCGCGCTGGCGAGCGTGAACCTCGACGTGAACGCCCTGGCGCACGGGCTGGAGACCGAGCTCACGCCGAGCGGCCACCCGCTGTGCCCGGGCGAGCGGCGTCGGCTCATGCTGGCGCGCGCGCTGCTCCACGAGCCGCGCCTGCTGTTCCTGGACGGTGCGCTCGACGACCTCGAGCTGGCGCCGGAGCGACGCGACGCCGTCATCCGCACCATCCTGAGCCCGAGCGCGCCCTGGACCGCGCTCGTCCGCAGCGCCGATCCGAACGTGCTCGCGCACTGTAGCGATCGCTTCACGCTGGAGGACGCACGATGACCGAGCCCCGTGGTGGTGGGATCGGCCGCGGTATCTGGGCCTACGAGCCGTCCCCGCTGGCGCTCGTCCGCAGCCGCCCGCTCGCGCGCCGCGTCGTGCGGCTCCTGGGCCTCCTGGCCCCGCTGGTGATCCTGTTCTTCATCTTCGCGCCCTGGCGGCAGTCGGTGGGGGGGAGCGGCCGCGTCATCGCGTTCTCGCCGAACGACCGCGAGCAGAAGGTGGTGGCGCCCATCAAGGGCCGCATCGTGACGTGGCACGTGCACGAGGGCAGCGTCGTCAAGAAGGGCGACGTGATGGTGGACCTCGCCGACAACGACCCCGAGCTGCTGCAGCGCCTCAGGGACCAGCGCACCGCCGCGCTCAACCGCGTGAGCTCCGCCCGACTTGCCATCACCGTGGGGCGGTCCCGGGTCAGCTCGGTGGAGTCGGCCCGACGCGCCGCCACGTCGACGGCCGAGCTGGCCGTGTCGATCGCCAGGGACAAGCGGGACGCCGCGACGCAGGAGCTGCTGGCGGCGAAGGCGGCCTTCGAGACCGCCGAGCTCAACCGCGCGCGCCTCGAGGCGCTGGAGCGGGATCAGCTCGCGTCGCGGCGCGAGCTCGAGCTGGCGCAGCTCGAGCAGGTCAGCACCAAGAGCCGCCGCGCCGCCGCGGAGGCGAAGATGCGGGCCGCCAACGGCGAGATCGAGCAGGCGCAGGCGAAGCTCGCGAACGTCATCTCCAAGGAGACGGCCGAGGTCCACAAGGCCGAGGAGTCGCTCGCCAAGCTCGAGCAGGAGCTCGCCAAGGCCGAAGGCGATCTGCTCAAGGCCGAGGTCGAGCTCAGCCGCCAGACGTCGATGTCGGTGACGGCACCCCGGGACGGCACCGTGCTGCGGCTGGTGGCGAACGCGGAGGGGCAGTGGGTCAAGCCCGGCGAGCCGGTCGCGGTGCTCGTGCCCCAGACGCAGTCGCGGGCGGTCGAGCTCTGGCTCAGCGGCAACGACGCGCCGCTGGTCACCCCCGGGCGTGAGGTGCGGCTCCAGTTCGATGGCTGGCCCGCCGTGCAGTTCAGCGGGTGGCCGTCGGTGGCCGTGGGCACGTTCGGCGGCAGGGTCGCCCTGGTCGACGCGTCCGACGACGGCAAGGGGCGCTTCCGCGCGGTCGTCGTGCCGACCGAGGAGGAGCCGTGGCCCGAGGCGCGCTACCTCCGGCAGGGGGTGCGCGCCAAGGGCTGGGTCTTGCTGGACGAGGTGACCGTGGGCTTCGAGATCTGGCGGCAGCTCAACGGGCTCCCGCCGGCCGTGGATGCGCCTCCGGACGTCAAGCCGGCGTACGGGCCGTCCAAGGCCAAGGGCGAGGAAGAGGAAGGCTGATGCGGCACGCTGCCCTGCGCGCGATCGCGGTCGTCGGCGCGACGGCCCTGTCGACGTCGGCCTTCGCCGAGACGCCGACGCCCCTGGCGCTGTCGGACGTGCTCGAGACGCTGGACGGGTCGCACCCCGAGCTCGAGAGCGCGCGCCAGGACCTGCGCCAGGCCAGGGCCGAGGCGCTCAGCGCCGACGGCGGCTTCGATCCCAAGCTCAAGGTGGGCGCCAAGCAGCTCGCGTCCGGCTACTACGACAAGGGGCAGCTCGAGGTCCTGCTCAGCCAGGCGACGCCGGTCTGGGGCACGACGCTCTACACCGGCTGGCGCCGGAGCCTCGGCGACAAGATCCCGGTGTACGACGGGCACCTCGAGACGCGCTCCGGCGGCGAGCTCCGCGTCGGCGTGCAGGTCCCCGTGTGGCGCGACGGGCCCATCGACGAGCGGCGCGCCAAGATCGCGAAGGCGGAGCTGAACGTAGCGCAGACCGAGCTCGAGCTGGCCTCCTTCCGCCTGCTGCTGCGCAACGCGGCGGCCCACGCCTACTGGCAGTGGGTCGAAGCGGGCCGGAAGCTCGAGATCGAGCGTCGACTGTTGGATCTCGCCCAGACGCGCGACGAGGGGATTCGGAGGCGCGCCGAGAAGGGCAACGCCGCGGGCGTCCTGGCGCTCGACAGCGAGCGGAGCGTGCTGACGCGCCGCGCGCGGGTGGTGGCGGCCGAGCGCGTCGTCCAGCAGGCCGCGCTGAAGCTGTCGCTCTTCTATCGCGACGCCGAGCGCAACCCGGTCGCGCCGGCCTCCGCGCGCTTGCCGGCGGCGATCCCCGAGCCGACGCCGCCGGTCGCCGACGCGCTGGCCGAGGACATCGCGCGCGCGCTGAGCGCGCGACCCGACCTGCTGGCTCTGCAGCGCTCCCACGCGCAGGCCCGGGTCGAGGTGCGGCTGAGGGAGAACCAGGCGGCGCCGGACATCTGGCTGTGGAGCGAGGTCGCCAAGGACGTCGGCAGCGGCAAGGCCGAGCTCGAGCCGTGGGATTGGGCGGTGGGGATCACCGTCGAGACCCCGCTGCTGCTGCGCAAGGCGCGCGGCGAGGAGCAGGCGGCGCGCGCCAAGGAGGCGGCCCTGACGGCCAAGATCCGGGGCGCCCGCGACAAGGTCGAGGCCGAGATCCGGGGGGCCTACGCGGCGCTCGAGGCGGCCTATCTGCGGGTGGACCTGGCGCGTCGGGCGCGCGCGGCCGCCGAGGCGCTCGCCGAAGCGGAGCGGCGCCGCCTCGAGCTCGGCAGCAGCGACCTCCTGGTGCTGACGCTGCGCGAGACCGCCGCGGCGGACAGCGCCGCGACCGAGGTCGAAGCCCTGAGCACCTATCAGCGCGCGCTCGCCGACTACAAGACCATGACGGCCGAAGGGATTCTCTAGCGGGCGCGCGTACACCGCCCCGGGATCGCGGCGGTTACACGTGCTGTCCGCGGGGTGGACACGGCGCCGTCGCCGAGAATACAACTCGCGCATCCAGCCCGCTCCGCGCCGCGAGGAGGCTCCTCGCGGGCCGGGGACCGCTCGGGAGCACGTCCAGCCCACGGGGGATTCCGCATGATCGCGCGTATGTCCTTGGTGTCCATCGCCTTCCTCGTGTCGTCGGTGTCGACGTCCGCCCTCGCGGCGGCGCCGGGGCCCGGCGGCTACCTCGTCGACGAGTCGTCGTGCGGCTCCGGCGGGCCCACGACCTACTTCTTCACCGACGGAACCGTGTTCCGCGACGGCTGCGGGGACGACTGCCCGAACCTCCGCGTCGGCACCTGGAAGAAGCGCCCCGACGGGACGATCGCCCTGACCTTCAAGCGCGCCTACGTCGGGCGCGGCTCCGAGCCGATGCCCGGCCCGACGCCGGCGCAGACCGTCTTCAAGTCCTACAGCGGCAAGGTGGAGGACATCTCCGAGACCGACACCTTCCACTGGACGGGCGTCACCGAGGAGGACGGCAGCTGCGAGGTCGTGCGGACCAACGGCATGAAGCCCGACCCGCACGTTCTCCTGCGCGTTCCGCTCGGGCGGGACTTCACCTCGGAGCGGGCGGTGACCGACGAGGACCTCGCCGGGCTCGGCGCCGAGGAGCTCGAGATCCTGCGCAACGAGATCTATGCGCGCTACGGGCACGCGTTCAAGAACAAGCGCCTGGCGGCCCACTTCGCGAAGGACCCGAGCTACGCCGCGCGGCTCGACAACGTCAGCGCCTTCCTGTCGCCCCTCGAGCGCGACAACGTCGCCAAGATCCTGGCGGCGGAGAAGGCGCTGAAGAAGAAGAAGTAGGCCGGGCGCGGCCCGCGAGCGCGGCGGCATCCCTGGGCCGAGCCCGCGGCGACCACGGCGCGGGAAGCCCTCGCCGCGTCCGCCCGTTCGTTGCCGGCGCTTGGCTTTGCCCGGCCACTTGGTGTTTGATCCGCCTCGCCTCGGTGGTGAGGCGGCACTTCAGGAGTTCGCATGGCACGGATCGCGCGTGTGGGAATCGTCGGCTGGCGCGGGATGGTGGGCTCGGTCCTGCTCGACCGCATGAGGGCGGAGGGGGACTTCGAGGGGCTCACGCCGACCTTCTTCACCACGTCCCAGGCCGGCGCGCCGGCTCCCGACGTCGGCGTCGCGGCCCCGCCGCTGGTGGACGCGCGGGACCTCGAGACCCTCGCCGCCCAGGACGTCGTCCTGACCTGCCAGGGCGGGGACTACACCCACGAGGTGCTGCCGGCGCTGCGGGCGGCCGGGTGGACGGGCTACTGGATCGACGCGGCCAGCGCCAAGCGCATGGACGACGACAGCGTCATCATCCTCGACCCGGTCAACCGCGCCGTCATCGACCGCGCCCTCGCCGACGGCGTGAAGAACTACATCGGCGGCAACTGCACGGTGTCGCTGATGCTCATGGCGCTCGGCGGCCTCTTCGAGGCCGGCGTCGTCGAGTGGGTCAGCTCGATGACCTACCAGGCGGCCAGCGGCGCCGGCGCGGCGGCGATGCGCGAGCTCGTGGCGCAGATGCGCGTCCTCGGCGAGGCCGCGGCGAGTGAGCTCGACCGGCCGGCCGGGGCCATCCTCGACCTCGACCGCGCGGTCTCGACGGCGCTCCGCGACGGCGGGCTGCCGACGGACGCCTTCGGGGCGCCGCTGGCGGCGAGCCTCATCCCGTGGATCGACCGCGCGATGCCGGGCGGCGAGACCCGCGAGGAGTGGAAGGGGTACGCCGAGGCGAACAAGATCCTCGGGGCGTCGCCGGCCATCCCGGTGGACGGCGTCTGCGTGCGGGTCGGCGCGATGCGCTGCCACTCGCAGGGGCTCGTGGTCAAGCTCACGCGCGACATCCCGCTGGCCGAGTGCGAGGCGCTCCTCGCCGACCACAACGCCTGGGTCAAGGTCGTGCCGAACGACAAGCCGGCGACCCTCGCCGAGCTGTCGCCGGCGGCCGTCAGCGGCACGCTGGACATCCCGGTCGGGCGGCTCCGCAAGCTCCGCATGGGCCCCGAGTACCTCGGCGCTTTCACGGTCGGCGACCAGCTCCTGTGGGGCGCCGCCGAGCCGCTCCGCCGGATGCTCCGCATCCTCCGCGAGCACGACGCGTAGGCGCGCTCCGGCGAGGGTGGGCGCTGTCGCTCGCTCTCGCCGGTGGGTCGCCAGGCCGGGCGCCGAAAAGAGAAACGCCGCGGGGAGCGCCAAAGGCTCCTCGCGGCGTTTCGCGTCTCAGCGGCGCTGAACGCTCGCGCTAGTCGTTCAGCTTCACCTGGCCGGAGATGGCCATGATCTTCGCCTCGACGGCGGCGACCTCGACGAAGCCCTGGGAGCTGACGGGGTTGAGCCCGTCGCTGGCCTCCATCGACGCGTCGGCGGGGCTGTACAGGGAGTGCGGGCAGTCGGTCAGCGCCCGGAAGTACATGTTGCCCTTGTAGAGGCCGATCTTGACCGTGCCGTGGGCGAACTCGGTGAGCTTGTCGATGCCGGCGAGCGCCGCCTGGCCGGCGGGCTCGTAGAGGCGGCCGTCGTAGACCTGGTCGGCGACGAGGCGCGACAGGTAGGCGAAGAGCTTGGTGGAGCGGCGGCCCATGGTCGCCTGGTAGACGGCGCGCAGGGCGAAGGAGATGAGCTCCATGCCCGGGGCCTCGTAGACGCCGCGGCTCTTGGTGCCGATGATGCGGTTCTCGAGGGCGTTGCGCATCCAGATGCCGTTGCGGCCGCCGATCTCGTTGGCCTTCTGCATGATCTCGAGCGGGGTCCCCTCGACGCCGTTGATGGCGACGCAGCGCCCGGCGTGGATGCGGAGGGTGACCTCCTCGATCGCGTCGGGGGCGTCCTGGGGCCACACGCCCATGATCGGGTCGACGATCTCGCAGCTGGTCTCGAGGCTCTCGAGATCCTCGGCCTCGTGGGACAGGCCGGCGAGGTTGGCGTCGGTGCTGTAGTGCTTCTTCGGGCCGGTGTCGGCGTCGACGCCCTTCGCGCGGAGGTAGGCGACCATCTCCTTGCGGCCGGCGAACTGCTTGAGCAGCTCGGGGTCGCGCCACGGGGCGTAGACGCCCATCTTCGGCGCGAGGACGTTGGTGTAGCGCTCGAAGCGGACCTGGTCGTTGCCGCGGCCGGTGGCGCCGTGGGAGAGCACCGTGCAGCCGACCTTCTGCATCTCCTTGAGGAGACCCTTGACGGTGACCGCGCGGGCGATGCCGGTGGTGTTCCAGTAGCCGCCGTCGTAGCTCGCGAGGGACTTGAGGACCGTGAAGCAGGCCTCGGCCATCTCGTTCTTGAGATCCACGAGGGTCGTCTTGGCGCCGACCGTCGCCATCTTGGCGGCGACGTTCTCGATGTTGTCCTCGTCCGGCTGCGCGAGGTCCGCCGTGAAGCAGTGAACGTCGAGGCCCTCCTCGAGCAGTCGCATGGCGACCGTGCGGCTATCCAAGCCACCCGAGACACAAAGGCCGATCTTGTGGTTGCTGAGCTGTTGGATCTTCATGGGTCGGCCCTTTAGCGCAGAAGGATGCGCGCGCGCGATCACAAAAGTGACGCACCGGACAGTTTTCGGGCCCTGCGCGAACCTCGTCTGTCGATACGCGGGCGAGTGCCGCCGGACGCGAGATCGGCGCCTCTCACGCGCCCCGAGATCTCGGATCACGGGTAGCCGCGCGGGCCCGCCATCGCCCGTCGCGGCGCGCGCGGCAGGCGCGCGCCGGGCAGACGCTAGAGCGTGAACGGGCCGACGGCCGCCTCGCATCCGTCCCAGCAGGTCCGGACGTTCTCGGGGGCCATGAGCGCGTCCTCGGGCGTCAGCTTCGCCGGGAACCCCGTCCAGCGCTGGGGACCGTAGAAGTCACCGGACTGCGCCTCGGGGTCCGCGCACGCGCGGAGGATCCCCAGCGCGCCGTCTTCCGCCGACTGCGCCTGGGACATGAAGCCGCCTTCCAGGCTCATGCCGCCGGTCTTGGCGGTCGTGGCCTGCAGGCCCGTGCTGGCCAGCCCGGGGTGGGCGAGCAGCACCTTGACGTTCCCGATGCCGTGCGCGTCGAGCTTGGCCTTCAGCCCGTAAGTGAAGGTGCAGTTCGCGAGCTTGGACTGGTGGTAGCGGGACCAGCGCGGGCCGGTGAAGCTGGCGTTCTCCTCTTCGGTCCCGTCTCCGCCCAGGTCCCCGCCGTTCTTGGCGAAGAACCTCGCCTCGTGCGGCGGCCCGAGGCGCGCCATGGAGGTGTGGTTCACCACGCGGCCGTCGGCGCTCTTCAGCAGCAGCGGGAAGAGCTCCTTCGTCAGCAGGAACGGCGAGATGCTGTTGGTCTGCAGCTGCACGTCGTAGCCGTCCACGGTGGCCTGGTCCGGCAGCGCCATCACGCCGGCGTTGTTGCAGAGGACGTCGAGGGCGCCGTGCTCATCGCGGATCTGCCGCGCGGCCGCGCGAACGCTGTCGAAGCTCTGGAGGTCGCAGACGATGGCGTCGAAGCGCCCCTCCGGGACCTCCTGCCGCAGACGCGCCAGCGCCGCGTCGGAGCGCTCACTCTGGCGGTTGAGCAGCAGCACGTGCGCGCCGAGCTTCGCCAGCTCCCTCGCGCAGACGTAGCCGGTGCCGCTGGTCGTGCCCGTGATGGCCACGACCTTGCCGGTCATGTCCTGGGTGTGGTGGGCGATCACGGTATCGAGGTGCTGGGTCGGGATGCTCGTCATGGGTCTCCTCCTGGGGTGCGGCCCAAGAATAGACACATACCGCGCACGTGCACGCGCCCATTCCGCTGATCCGTCCCCTCCGCGTGCCGGGGAGAGTCGGGCACGTCGCGGTCGCAGGGAACCCAGGGGGAAGTTGTGCTGCGGCGAAGCCGCCAGCACCAACTTACCCGTGACAACGCTGCTGCCCCGGTGCGCGCGCCTGGGAGAGTCGTGCACGTCGCGGTCGCAGGAAACCCAGGGGGAAGTTGTGCTGCGGCGAAGCCGTCAGCACCCACTTACCCGTGACAACGCTGCTGTCCCGGTGCGCGTGCCGGGGAGAGTCGGGCACGTCGCGGTCGCAGAGAACCCAGGGGGGAAGTTGTGCTGCGGCGAAGCCGCCAGCACCAACTTACCCGTGACAACGCTGCTGCCCCGGTGCGCGCGTGCGCGCGCCGGGGCAGCCAGCGTTGTCACACGTTGAAGCGGAAGTGCATGACGTCGCCGTCCTCGACGACGTACTCCTTGCCCTCGACGGCCATCTTGCCCTTGGCCTTGACCGCGGCCTCGCTGCCGAGGGTGACGTAGTCGGCCAGCTTGATGACCTCGGCGCGGATGAAGCCGCGCTCGAAGTCGGTGTGGATGACCCCGGCGGCCTGGGGCGCCTTCATCCCCTTGCGGATGGTCCAGGCGCGGACCTCCTTCGGGCCGGCCGTGAAGTACGTGATGAGGCCGAGGAGCGTGTAGCCCTCGTGGATGAGCCGGTCGAGGCCGGACTCGGTCAGCCCGAGCCCGTCGAGGAAGTCGGCGCGCTCCTCCTCCTCGAGGGTCGCGATCTCCGCCTCGATGGCCGCGCTGATGACGACGACGCGGCTGCCCTCGGCCTCCGCGTGGGCCTTCACCAGGTCCGAAAACGCGTTGCCGTTGGGCAGCGACCCCTCGTCGACGTTGGCCGCGTAGACCACCGGCTTCGCCGTCAGCAGGAAGAGCGCCTTGAACGCCTCCGCCTCCGGCTCGCTGTACTCGAACGACCGCGCGGGCTTGCCGTGGCCGAGGTGGCTCTCGAGCCGCGCCAGCATGTCCGCCTCGGGCCGGAGCGCCTTGTCCGCCTTCGCCTGCTTGTCGATCCGGGAGCGCCGCTTCTCGAGCGTCTCCATGTCCTTCAGCAGGAGCTCGGTGTCGATGACCTCGATGTCCGAGATCGGGTTCACCCGCCCGTCCACGTGGACGACGTTCTCGTCCTCGAAGCACCGCACCACGTGCACGATCGCGTCGGTGTTGCGGATGTTGCCGAGGAACTGGTTGCCGAGCCCCTCACCCTTGCTCGCCCCGCGCACGAGCCCGGCGATGTCCACGAAGTCCACCGTCGTCGGCACGATCTGCGCCGGGTTGACGAGCTTCGCCAGCTGGTCGAGGCGCGGGTCCGGCACCGGCACCACCCCCACGTTCGGCTCGATCGTGCAGAACGGGTAGTTGGCCGCCTCCGCCCCCGCCGCGCTCAACGCGTTGAAGAGCGTCGACTTTCCGACGTTCGGCAGTCCCACGATACCCAGCTGAAGACCCATCTAACCTCTCCCTGCGCGAGGCCCCGCCCCGCGAACGCCGGCGGCGTATACCAGCTTTGAACGGCTCGAAAAAGCCTCGCGACACCTCCCGCGCCAGGACCGCGCCCGGGCCCCGTCCGCCGCGCCGGCCGTGGCCAGCCCCGGACCACTCGCGCTATCATCGCCCCCCGGAGGTTCGATGAACGCCCGCCACCGCCACCGCCGCCCCGCCCCCGGAGACGCCCGATGACCGTCCTGTGGATCGTGCTCGCCGCGCTCGCGGTCGCCGTCGTCCTCGTCCTCGTCATCGGCGCCCTCCTCCCGGCCGAGCACCAGGCCAGCGACGCCGTCGTCGTCCGCGCCCCCGCCGAGCGCGTCTACGACCTGCTCGTCGACGTCGCCCGCGCCCCGCGCTGGCGCACCGACCTCAAGGCGGTCGACGTCCTGGGCGAGCACGAGGGGCGCCTGCAGTACCGCGAGACCGGCAAGTTCGGGGTCGTCCTGTTCGAGCTCGTCGAGCGCACGCCGCCCACCCGGGTCGTGACCCGCGTCGCCGACGAGAAGCTCGCCTTCGGCGGCACCTGGACCTGGATCCTGACCCCCGATCCGAGCGGCGGCACGCGCGTCGCCGTGACCGAGGACGGCGTCATCCGCAACGCCGCCTTCCGCTTCATGGCGCGCTTCCTCTTCGGCTACGACAAGACCATCGACGAGGTGCTGGGCGCGCTCGCCGCCCACTTCGAGCCCACCCGCTCCGACGACTGATCCGCCGCGCGGCCGCGGCCGTCGGCTCATCCTCCGCCCGCGGTGGTTTACCTCCCGCGGCGCTCCGCTCTTCTCTCCGAACCCAGCCTACGGAGCACCCCATGACCCGCCTCCTCGTCGCCCTCGGAGCGGTGGCCTTCCTCGCCGCATGCTCGAAGACCCCCGAGACCTCCGCCCCGCAGGCGGCCGCCGCCACGCCCGCCTCCGAGGAGGCTCCGCCCCGGGTGCCCGAGCCCACGCCGCCCGCCGCCGCGGACCCCGCCGACCACGGCAAGTTCACGCGCCTCCACGCGGGCCCCAAGGACGGCAAGCTCGTCGACATCCTCGGCGCCGCGGCCAAGCGCGCCAAGGCCGAGGGCCGCAAGCTCTTCGTCGAGCTCGGCGCCGACTGGTGCGAGCCGTGCCAGGCCATCGAGCGCTACATCGACGACCCGCGGATGGCCGCCGCCTTCGCCGGCACCCTCGTCGTCAAGCTCGACGTGGCCCCGAGCTGGGGCGGGCAGCTGGAGCAATTCGGCCTCGACGCCGGCTCCATCCCCGTCTGGTACGAGCTCGACGAGCACCTCCACGCGACCGACCACAGCATCGGCGGCGACGCCTGGGGCGCCAACATCCCGAAGAACATGGCCGGCCCGCTGGGCGACTACTTCGCCGGCCGCGACGCGCTCTGAGCCCCGGCGGCCGCGGCGCCGAGCGCGTCCGCGGCCTGCTCGACGGCCTCCCGGGCCGAATCCAGCACGTCGATGAAGCTCACGAAGCCGTGGATGAGGCCGTCGTGGCAGCGTTGCGTCACCGGGACGCCGGCCGCCTCGAGCCGCGCGCCCCACGCGAGGCCCTCGTCCCGGAGCGGGTCGAAGCCCGCCGTCGCGACGTAGGTCGGCCCCAGGGTCGGCGGGATGGCGTCGACGAGCAGCGGGCTGTAGCGCAGGTCCGTCGGGTCGCCGTCGGGGCCGAGGTAGCTGGCGCGGAACCAGACGATCTCGGTGTCGTCGAGGGCGAAGCCCTTCGCGAAGGTGCGGTACGACGGCGCGCTGAGGGTGCCGTCGACGAGCGGGTAGAAGAGCAGCTGGAAGGCCGGTCCCTCGCGTCCCGCCCGGGCGAGCGCCAGGGCCGTCGCCGCCGTGAGGTTGCCCCCCGCCGAGTCGCCGCCCATGGCGAGCCAGCTCGGCGCGAGCCCCTCCACCGCGCCGTCGCGGAGCGCCTCGAAGACCGCGACTGCGTCGTCGAAGGCGGCCGGGAAGCGGTGCTCGGGGGCCAGCCGATAGTCCAGCGAGACCACGTCGACGCCGGACCGCGCGGCCAGCACGCGGCACACGTCGTCGTGGGTCTCGAGGTCGCACACGACGTGCCCGCCGCCGTGCAGGTAGAGGAGCGTCGGGGCCGGTCCGCGCCGCGCCTCCGGGCGGTAGAGCCGCGCCGGCCGCGGGCCCGCCGCGCCGGGCATGGACAGGTC
>SBGO01000182.1 GCA_006226565.1 Deltaproteobacteria bacterium
GCCGGCCGGGCACTCGCCGACCCCACCGCGGACGGCCACCGCGGCCGGGAGCGGCGTCGCCTCGGGCCCCTTCCCCTCGCAGGCGACCGGACGCGCGCGGCGGCGCTTCGGCCGCGGGGTCACGGGGTAGAGCGCGAGGAGATCGAGGGTCTCGCCGAGCACCGCGTGGCTCGCGAAGGCGCGTCGCTGCTTCTTCAGCGCGGCGGCCCAGGCGGTGGCCTCCTTCGCCTCGGCCCGGCCCGGCGCCGGGTGCTCTGCGGTCCACGCGCCGAACGCGATGAGGGACGCGTTGGCGGCCAGGGCGTCGCGAACGGCCTGCGGCGAGCGCGGGGTGAGGCGCCGCTCGGCCCGGCGGGCGTAGCGCTGCGCGTCCCCGACGTCGCCGAGGTAGAAGGCGGCGCAGGCCAGGCCCGAGTCGGTGACGAGCTTGCTCGCGCCGAGCTCGCCGGCCTTCTCGAGGAGCCGCTTGGCGAGCTCGAGGTCGCGCCGGGCGCGCTCCCGCGCCTCGTCCGGTCCGCGCACGACGCCGCCCCCCGGCTCCTCCCAGAGCGCGGTGTGGGCCGGGAGCACGGCCTGACAGCGGAGGTGGGAGATCGGCAGCGAGGTCGCCGCGAGCCCGTCCTGCCACGGCGCGTCGGCGGCGGCGCCCATCATGAGCGCGAGCGCGCGCACCACCTTCAGCTCGGGCAGGGGCACCCCGCGCCCGTCGATGAGCTCGTCGGCCCAGCCGAGGAGGCGCTTGGCGGTGTCGAGCTCGCCGGCGAAGGTCAGCGCCACGGCCGCGTCGTAGAGCCCCTCGTAGGCGTCGAACTCGTCGAGGGCGTTCTTCAGGGCGCCCGCCCGGTCCTTGACGGTGGGCTCGCGGACCTGGAACTCCTGCTTGAGGAAGTCGCTGACCGTCGCGTCGCGCGCCAGCGAGCGGGTGGAGTAGCCCCCGATGGCCGCGAAGAAGGCGCCGCGGAAGTCGGCCAGCGACTCCTCGCGGATCCCGCGGCCGGGCCGCTCGAAGGCGCCGAGCTGGCAGCCGTCGGGGGTGAAGTCGTTGATGCGGTGGCCGAGCTCGTGGCCGAGGACGAACCCCATGAAGTCCTCGGGGTAGCTCGCGTCGGGCCCGAAGACCTTGGCCACGAGCGTGTTCGGGACGTACACGGTCGGCGGCGCGCCCGGGCAGATGTAGGCGGTCGGCGGGAACGCCTTGCCGTTCGCCATGCGGGCGTCCGGCGCCAGGACCGCGATGGACGACTGCCGCCCCGAGAGCGCCTCGACCGCCGGCGCGACCCGGCGCCAGACGGCCAGGACCCGCTGCGCCATCGGATCGTCGGCGGTCAGCTTGGGCGCCGCCTCGAACTGGCCGCAGACCCGCGGGATGGGCGCGCGCTTGCCGTCGCCGCAGTGGGGCTCGTCCCCCTCGCCGGCGTGGGCGACGCCGGCCAGCGACGTCAGCGCGAGGAGGAGCGGGGCGGTGCGGAGGAGCTTGGAGAGCGTCATCGAGTCGTCCGGGTCGTCGAGGGTCGTCGCCGGAGGGAGACGCGCGAGCGCGCTTGGATTGGAAGAAACGCCGTGGCGGAGTCGCATCACCATAATCGGCGTGACGCGGCCTGTCTTCCCGGCCGCTCCACGCCCTCGTGCGCCTCGTTCGACTTTCTTTTCAATCCCCGCTGGCGCCCCCGTCCCTCGGAGCACGCCCCCACCCGAGAGGATGTTCCATGCGTCTCGCCAGCACCGCCCGCGCCCTCGTCTTCGCCGTCCTCGCCCTCAGCGGGGCCACCGCCGCCGCCCAGCCGGCGTCGACGTCCGCGGCGTTCGACGTCTGCTCGGTGCGCCGGGCGGTCGCCGATCGCGCGCTCACCGAGTACGAGCACGCCGTCGAGAGCTACGCCCTCTCCGTCCGCCAGGCGACGGTCGCCTTCGCGCACCGCGGGCTCTTCGACGACCGCGTGACCGCCCTGATGGCGCGCGCCTCGGACCACAGCGTGTCGACCCAGCGGGCCTACAACGGCGCCCTCGACCGCTACGGCGACCTCGTCACCTGCGAGACGCGGGCGCTCCGGACGAGCCCCGACCGGGCCCGCGAGATCGTCGCGCGCAAGGCGCCGTTCGACCTCCGCGTCGAGCGCGCGCACACCTCGCTGCGGTCCGCGGACGACGCCGCGGCCGCCCTCTACGACCGCTACGCCGACGCGCTCTGCGCCTACCGCGGCGACGAGGCGGCCGAGCGGGTCGCGGGGCGGGTCTGCCAGGGCTACCGCACGATGGCCCGGACCGCCCGTCGCGACGCCCACTGAGCTTTCGCGCTAGAGTCGCCCTCAGGAGGTGACCGTGGTGCGCGAGAAGCTCGAGCGAGGTGCCATTCGGACCGCCCTGCGGCTCCCCCGGGCGCTGCGGCGCGCCCTGGCCGGGCGGCCCAGGCGCGCCGACGGGCGCACCCTCGATCTCGACCTCCAGCTCGGCCTGCGCCTCTTCGCCCTGGCGCGGCGCCCACCGCTCGAGTCGCTGACCGCCGACCAGGCGCGCGCCGAGGCCAAGCGCTCC
>SBGO01000720.1 GCA_006226565.1 Deltaproteobacteria bacterium
ATAATGGCGGCGGCAGCGGCGGCGCGTCCTCGCCCTACTACGGCTCCGGTGGCGGCGGCGGCTCGGGCTACGTCGGCGGGGCCGGCGTCACGAACGGCGTGCTGACGGCCGGGACCGGGCCGACCCCGGGCAACGCCGTGCAGATCGACCGTGGGACCGCGGGCCAGGGGCACAGCGGCTCCGGCACTGGCGGCGAGAACCTGCCCGGCGACGGCGGGCGCGTCATCCTGGTCTACTGAGCGGGGTCCGGCGGCTCGCGGGGCGAGAGCGTCCCCGCGAGCGCGGAGCGGGGGCGCGGCCTCCGGGCCGCCGTGCGCCTACGGCAGCGGGAGCCGGACCAGGCGGGTCAGCAGATCCGCGGGCGCGAGCCCGTCGAAGGAGGCGATCGCGTAGGTCAGAGCGGGCTCTCCGGCCGCACCGTCGAGCGCCGGGACGAAGCTCATTGCGCCGCAGAAGGCGCCGATCGGGAGCGCGCAGCGGGTGACGGCGACGGCGGGCGACCAGGGGCCGGCGGGGCCGAGGCCGGTCCGGACGAAGACCGTGTCGCCCAGCGGCGTGGCGTAGGCGACGAGCACGCGGCCGTCGGCGAGGCGGCGCGCGGCCAGCCCGCGGCCCCCCGAGAAGAGTGGCCAGGCGTCGTCGGGGTCGCTCTCGAAGGCGTCGCCGTCGCGGTAGTAGGTCCAGGCCGTCGGGTCGTCCAGGGCGTCGAGCGGGGCGCGCGCGACGTAGCAGTCGTCGCGGAGGAAGCCGGCGGACGCGCAGCCGTAGGCGTAGACGAAGCCGTCGTGGGTGAGCGCGGCCTCGCCGTAGCTCGGGCGGCCGGCCGCGAAGAGGTAGCGCGGGCCCGCCACGAAGACGCCGCGGGCCGCGTCCCAGCGGGCGAGGCCGGTGCCCAGGGCGGTGAAGCCGGAGGAGGTCTCGACGAAGGCGTAGACGGCGCCGTCGGCCGTGAAGGTCGCGAGGAAGCCGCCGTCGTCGGTGCTCAGCGCCGAGAGGTCGAGGCCGGGGACGGCCGCGCCGGCGTCCGAGGCGAGGGGCTCGCCACAGGCCTCGCCCGAGTCCTGCGGGACGGCCACGTAGACGGCGTCGTCGAGCTTCAGCGGGGCGGTCGCGCGGCGCTGGAGGGCGTCCGCCACGACCAGCTCGCCCCCGCCGGGCGCCGGGAGGACGCGCAGGCGGCCCCGGACGCCGACGACGTCGCCGGCCGCGAGCACGGCGCAGCTCGGGAGCGTCGTGACGTTGTCGTCGCCGTCCGCGGCGGTCGCGCCGTCGTCGAGCTGGATGGCGCAGCCCGCGAGCGTCAGGGCGAGGGCGAGCGAGGCGGCGGCGCGCTCAGCGGAAGACATGGCGCACCCCGAGGGAGAGCCGCAGCTCGTGGCGGTTGACGAGGAGCCCCTTGCCGTTGCCCGCGTCGAGCGAGAGGAAGGGCAGCAGCTCGCCGTAGCGGCCGGGGAGGGCGACGCCGAGGATGCCGCGGAAGAAGAGCCCGTCCGAGGCGCTGTCGTCGTGGGGGAAGAGCCCCTCGAAGAAGACGCGGGCGACCGGCTCGACCCCGGCGGCCGCGCGCCAGCGCACGCCCACGGCGAGGCTCGGCGCCTGGGCGAGGCCCTCGTCGAGGAAGGTCGCGACCTCGTCGGAGGCGGCGCGGGCGCCGAACATCAGCGGCCAGCCGTTCGTGAAGACGCGGTCCGAGAGGCGCACCGACAGGGTCCAGGCCTCGGCCACGTGGAAGCGCCAGCTGATGTCGGCGCCGAGCCAGAGGCCGCCGCCGCCGAAGGGGATGTCGCCGGGGGTGAACGGCAGGTCGACCCGGTCCGACTCGGCGGCGACGAGCTCCCGGGACCGCTCGACGCCGAGCTCGAGGCCGAGCTCCACGACGCCGCCCTCGCCGAAGACGCGGCGGGCGTCGAAGCTGAAGGTGCAGCCGAGGGTCCCGACCAGGCGGGCCAGCTCGTCGGGGAAGAGCCCCTCGTCGTGGGCGTCCTCGAGGGCGACGAGGCCGGAGAGCCAGAGGTGGACGGCGTCCGCGCCCTCGCCGGCCCAGGTGACGAGCCCGAGGGTCTGGCCCAGGGTGAGCTGGGCGCGCGGGCCCCACGCGTACTCGAGCGCCGGCGCGTCGCGCGAGGCGGTGTCCTCGAGGGGGACCGCCCGGGTGACGCCGGGGAGCCAGGTGGGGCTGGCGGCGGTGGCCGGCCCGCCGAGGGCGGCGACCGCGAGCAGGGTCGGGAGGAGGTGCCTCATCCGAGCGTCATCATGGCGACAATCGCGCCCGCTTTCACCCGGCCGCGCGCCGATTTCACGGGGCCGAGGCGAGGAGCGCCGCGAGCGTCGCCCGCAGCTCGGCGAGGGAGGCCCGGTCGAAGGGGTCGGGGCGAAGCCGGAGCGCGGCGAAGCCCTGGAGGGTCCGCATGCGCGTGGCGTCGATGGCACCGAACGTGTCGCGCTGGGCCTCGAGCTCCGCCACGGCGGCCAGCGCCCTGTGGACGCGGCGGTCGTCGCCGCCCGTCGCCGCGGCGGCCAGGCTCGCCAGGG
>SBGO01000198.1 GCA_006226565.1 Deltaproteobacteria bacterium
GGGCGCGCCGGCCGGGGGCGCGGTGGCGTCCGCTCGGGCGTCGGGCGGCGCGTCGGTGGCCGGCGTGCTCGGTCCCATGCTCTGCAAGAAGAGGATGGCGCCGATGACGACGCCAGCGGCGGCGACGAGGAGGAGGGCGGACGGCGTGCGACGCGGGGGAGTCGTGGGGGCCATGGCCGGAGCATAGCGCGTTTCCGCGGCGGGCGGCTCAGCGCGGCGGGTACTTCGTCGCGAGGCGCACGACGGTGCGGAAGCCCCGGAACGTCACCTGCACGCCGGTGCCGCGCTCGAAGACCGCGGCCGAGAACTTCGACTCGCTCTGCTTCTTCTGGCAGCGCCAGTACACCTCGCGCCCGACGACGCGGAAGTCGTCGATCGCGGTGCGGAAGGCGGCGACCGCGTCGGCCGCGAGGGGCTCGGCCAGAAAGCCCACGTTGAGCGCGCCGGGGCTCTGGTCGTCGAAGCGGCCGAAGCCGTCGAAGGCGGCGACCTGCGCGACCTCGGTGGTGCTCCGGACGTAGGCGGGCACGGCGTAGCCGAGGGCCGCCTCGAGGCCGCCCGCGATGCGTGCCTCGACCTCGGCGCGCGGCGCGTCGACCGCGTCGAAGACGACGTTTCCGCTGGCGATGAAGGTCTCGACGCCGGTGAAGCCGAGATCGCCGAAGAGGCGGCGCAGCTCGGCCATCTTGACCGTGTGTCCGCCGACGTTGATGGCGCGCAGGAACGCGACGCTACGACCCACTGGGACCTCCTCGGGCTGGAGCGCGGAGCCTAGCACGGCCGCGGGGGCTTCGGGCGACGCGGTCACCGTGCTACGTTCCCGCGACTCGACGACGGGAGCGGCGCGATGGGCAAGATGATCGACGGGGAGTGGCACGACGTCTGGTACGCGACCGAGAACGGTCGCTTCGTGCGCAAGCCCACGACCTTCCGCGACGCGGTCACCGCCGACGGTAGCTCAGGCTTCCCCGCGGCGCGCGGGCGCTACCACCTGTACGTGTCGCTGGCGTGCCCGTGGGCGCATCGCGTCCTCATCGTGCGCGCGCTCAAGCGCCTCGAGGACGTCATCGGGGTCACCGTGGTCGAGCCGCTGATGCTCGATCAGGGCTGGGTCTTCAGCGCCGAGCGCCCCGACCCGCTCTACGGGGCCGACGCGCTCTGGCAGATCTACAAGCGGGCGGCGCCGGACTTCACGGGCCGCGTGACGGTGCCGGTCCTGTGGGACATGGAGGCCGAGACCATCGTCAACAACGAGTCGAGCGAGATCCTCCGCATGCTCGACCGCGCGTTCGACCGCTTCACGGACGTCCGCACCGACCTCTACCCCGAGGCCCTGCGCGACGAGATCGACGCGGTGAACGCGCGGGTCTACGACACGGTGAACAACGGCGTGTACCGCGCCGGCTTCGCGACCACCCAGGAGGCCTACGAGGAGGCCGTGGTCGAGCTCTTCGACAGCCTCGACTGGCTCGACGCGCGGCTCGCCGGCGCCGACTGGCTGGTCGGCGGCGTCCAGACCGAGGCGGACTGGCGCCTCTTCACCACGCTCGTGCGCTTCGATCCCGTCTACCACGGGCACTTCAAGTGCAACCTGCGCCGCCTCGAGGACTACCCGCGGCTGAACGCCTATCTCCGCCGCCTCGCCCGCATCCCCGGCGTCGCCGGGACGATCGGCTACGACGACATCAAGCGCCACTACTACGGCAGCCACAAGACCATCAACCCGACCGGCGTCGTCCCCCTCGGCCCCGCCCGCACCGCCCTCGACGACTGAAGGCGAGGGCGTGCGCGAGCGCCGTCACCGGTCAATGCCTGCCTGCTCCAACAAGCGAAGCGGAGGGGGCGCCTGCAACGCCTCCCGCACGAGGGTTCCCGCCGCGACGGAGCGAGCTTGCGAGCGGAGTCGCGGTGGGATGCGGGAGGCGTTGCACCCGGGGCGCCCCCGGAGCGAAGCGCATGTGATCGTCTCGCATAGCCCGCAGCACCGCAGGCCCTATCCGGGCCGCGGCGCGCTGCGAATCAGCCAAGCGAGCGCATCTCAATGATGCGCATGCCCTTCGATGTGGGCCTTGCGGTGGAGCCAGGCCTGGTCGATGTCGATGGCGCCGCGGATGGCCATCGCCAGGAGCGGCGACGCGCTGCCGGGGCCCTCGTGGCTCCGCATCGCGTCGGCCATCCCGAGCAGCGCCCGGGCGGCGTCGGTGTCGCCGCGGCCGAGCATGAGGTCGGCGTCGGCGTCGAGCCAGGCGGCCAGGACGTCGGTCCCGCCGGCCTGCTCGAGCCAGTAGTCGGCCGCGACGTCGAGGAGGGCGCCGGCCTCGGCCCGGAAGGCCTCCTCTGTCTGCTCCTCGGCGCTGTGCATCAGCCCGCCGAAGGCGTTGTCGATGCGCTGGACGACCTTCTCCGGCGGCACCAGGTAGCCGACGCGGACGTCCTCGAGCAGCGCGGCGACGGCCTCGTCCGCCGGCGCCGCGACCGCCTCGCCGCCGGACAGCGCCAGGCGCGCGTCGAAGCGGGCGCCGTCCGCGCCG
>SBGO01000272.1 GCA_006226565.1 Deltaproteobacteria bacterium
GGATTCGGTCCACGCGACAGCCTCGTGCGCTGCCGCAGAGCCACCGCGCTCGGGACGAGCGCAGGCCAGGTTCCGTCCGCTGCGGGGCGCCGTGGCCGGCGGACGTCCCGTCCGCTGCGACCGCTCGCACCCTGAGAACGCCTATCTTTGGGTCGGGACCTTCGAGCGGGCGGGACGCCCGCGGTCCCGGGCCGCCGTGGCCGGCCGCGCCTACTGCGCGAAGAGCACCGTCTTCACGTTGTCGCTGATGGAGCCCGCGGAGTAGCCGACGGCGCTGTAGACGATGCGCATGTCGCTCGTCCGCACGAGGAGCGTCAGCGGCGTGGCGTTCTCGGTGTAGTACGGGTTGAGCTGGAAGCCGACGTCGACGAAGAGCGGGTAGTCGATGACGCGCCGCGGCTTGCCGATGTAGACGCCGGCGTTGTCGCGCCAGTCGTTCATCAGGGCCATGTCGGACTCGCGGCGGTGGACGTCGTCCCAGAGCGGCCGGGACTGGGCGTCCTCGTACAGCGTGTAGAGAATCTCGAAGCCCTTGTCGTGGTAGGTGTCGTAGGTGTCGACCAGCTCCCACGCCTCGAGCATGCAGGCGGTGCACCAGCCCGCGGCGGAGCTGATGAGGAGCACCTTCACGTTCGGGTCGCCGTAGAACTGGTGCACGTAGGTGTAGCTGTCGGCCCACGGGTCGTAGAACCCGAGCTCCGGATCGATGATGTCGAGGTAGCGCGTGCCGTAGGGGCCGGGCGGGTAGTCGTAGGCCTCGGCCGTGTCGGCCGCGGCGGTGTCCTCCTCGACGGTCGTCGTGTCGACGGCCTCGGTCGTGTCCGCCTCGGTCAGCGTGTCGCTCGCGAGGGTGTCGGTCTCGACGGTGTCGGCCTCGGCGGTGCCGCTGCTGTCATCGCAAGCGCCGAGCACGAGCACGGCGGTGGCCAGGGCCAGGGTCATGGCGCGACGGATCATCTCGGCTCCTGTGGAGTGACGGGGCACACTTTCGACCGGCGGGAGAGTGCGTCACCGCCCGCTTTGATGCAAATCTGGAGGCGCGCGCCCGGGCGCCTTTCTCGAAATCGAACCCGACCGGGAACGGTCGGGCGCCGATGGTGTCCGAAGCTCGTCACGCCCACCGGTCCGCGCGCGGTCACCATGAAACGAAACCCCGGCCTCTACATCGCCGTCGTCGGCCTCTCGCTCCCGCTCCTGTGGTTGGCGGCGACGACCGACCTGCTGCTGACGACCGGGGGCGCGCTGGCGTTGGCGGGCGGGCTCGTGACCTACCTCTGGCTCTGCCGCGTCCTCTGGCGCGCGCACCTCAAGGGGCGCTTCGCCGCGAACCGCTGCGCGACGTGCGATCACCCGATGGCGATGCTGCCCCCGGGGGCGCTCCGCGAGGCCCGCGAGACGGCCACCGTCCCGCCGCATCGGTGGGTGTGCCGCCACTGCGGGCGCCTCGTCTGACGCGCCGGGGCCGCCTCCGGGTTGTGTTTCGGGCGCCGGTCAACTAATCACCGCGTCGCAGCGGCCCGCCGCCGCACCGAACAGCGCCGGCCGGCCACGTCGCCCGGCTCGCGACACGCGCCCCCGCCGGGGCGCCCGGAGGACGCGCGCATGGGACGGCCCGGAGCCCACCGCATCGACACGCCCACCGCCGAGGATCTGGCGGTCTATCAGGTGATCCGCGACCACGTCGCGAAGGGCGCGCTGTCGATGATCGACGTCGCCAACCACAAGCCGGCGAACCGCAACCAGAAGCCCAAGATCGGCGGCCACCAGGCCTCGAGCATGTCCGCCGTCGATCTCCTGAGCGCCCTCTACCTCCACGCGCTCGCGCCCGGCGATCGCCTCGCCGTCAAGCCCCACGCGGCGCCCGTCGTCTACGCGCTGATGCACCTCTTCGGCGTGCTCTCGGCCGACGCGATGACGCGGCTCCGCGAGCTCGGCGGCCCGCAGCCGTACCCGACCAAGCTCAAGAGCCCGCTCTTCGTCGACTACACCACCTCGAGCGAGGGCCTCGGCGTCGCCGCCACGATCTACGACGCCTACGGCGCGCTGCATCACAACCGCGCGCTCGCCGACGTCGGCGGCCGGCCCCTCGCGACGACCTTCTTCGCCCACTGCGGCGACGGCGAGCTCACCGAGGGGCAGATCGACGAGAGCCTCTACGACGCCGGCCGCTGGCGGCTGAACAACCTCATCTGGATCGTCGATCTCAACCGCCAGTCCCTCGACCGCGTCATGGACGACTCAGGGCGCCTCGAGCGCTGGGTGGCCGGCAAGTTCACCGGCCACGGCTGGCAGGTCCGGAACCTCCGCTGG
This sequence comes from Deltaproteobacteria bacterium, assembly GCA_006226565.1. Lineage (GTDB taxonomy): Bacteria > Myxococcota_A > UBA9042 > PHBI01 > PHBI01 > PHBI01. The sequence goes on from SBGO01000272.1 coordinate 2,311, forward strand.
GGGGCGCGCGCCGAGGCGCTCTTCGCCCGCGCCGGCGGCGACGCCCTGCGCGCCGTGCTCGAGCGGCTCAGCGACGCGCTCTATCACCCCCTGACGCTCATCGACGGCGACGCCGTCCGGAGCGCGCTGACCGGCGCGACGGCCCACGAGGACCCCGCCGTCGCCGGGCTCCTCGCCGACTACGCGCGCCGCCTGCCCGCGACCGCCGAGGAGCGCGCCG
>SBGO01000657.1 GCA_006226565.1 Deltaproteobacteria bacterium
CCCGTTGTAGCCCTTCCACTCGCCGCTCACGACCTGCCCGGCGGGCTGCGCGCACTTGCCGCCGCGCGACCCGGCGCTGCCGTCCGAGCCGTTGCCGCCGGCGGCGCTGTGGCCGCCGAGGGGGCAGTTGACCGCGTCGGCCGCGGGGAGGAGGCAGCTGCAGCCGGAGGAGCTGTAGGGGTCGATGCGGCTGTCGCAGCCGCCCTTGCCGCCCGAGCCCGCGCCCGTGCCCTGCCCACCGGTGCCGCTCGTCGTCTGCGTCTGGACCGAGCCGGTGGCGGTCGAGCTGCAGAGGTTCACCGTCTCGTTGTAGTCGGGGCAGTCGGCGCCGCCGCCCTTGCCGCCGTTGGCGTTGGAGCAGCTGGTGTTGGTCCCGCCGCCGCCGCCGGCGCTGTAGGCCCCGGCCGCGTGGCAGGTCTCGTAGCAGGCGTAGGCCCCCGCCGGCTCGCGCGCCGAGGCGCCGCTGACGCCGCCGCCGCCGTTCGCGCCGTTCGCGCCCCGTGACCCGGCCGACCCGGGGCCGCCCGTTCCGGCCCAGATGGTGTTGTCCGTGAGGCGGAGCTTGGCGTTGGCGCGGCGCACGTAGACGGCGTAGCTGTTCTCGGCGACGCCGCCGGCGACCTGACCGTAGACCGTGAAGCCGTCGACCACCGTGACGTGGACCGTGATGTCCGTCGCCACCAGCGTCTTCCTGTGGCCGCTGGCGGTGGCGCCGAAGATCGAGGTCAGGTTCACCGCCGGGTCGCGCTGCCAGGTGAGCGGGTTGTAGCCGCCGTAGAGGCTCACGCCGTCCTTGACGGTGACCTGCTCGACGTAGGCCCCGCCGGCCACCAGGACCTTCGCGCGGCCGGTCGCCTGCGCCCGCCCGATGGCGTACTGGATGTGCTTGCAGGCGTGCCCGCCGAGGCCGGCCGCGGCCGGCGAGAGCCCGCAGCTGGTGTTGTCGGCCGCGCCCACCTCGGACTCGGAGACGTAGATGGCGGCGGGGTCGAGCTCGAACTCGCAGCCGTCGTCGGGGATGCCGTTGAGGTCGAAGTGGTCGCCGCCGTCGCAGGCCGGGTCGGGATCGCCGGCGCGGCAGCACTGGAGCTTGCAGCGCGGGGTCGCCGGCTGCGCGTCGCAGACGCCGTAGCCCGCGCCGACGTCGGCGAAGATCGCCTCGCAGTCGGTGAAGCAGTTGCCGCAGGCGTCGTCGGCGACGTAGCGCCCGTTGACGACGAAGCCGTCGTCGACGGTGCCGTTGCAGTTGTTGTCGACCAGGTCGCAGACCTCGGGCGTCGGCTGGCCGACCACGGCGTCGCACACGGTGCCGTTGTGGGTCGCGTTGCAGATGGTGTTGCCGAAGGCCTTGCAGGCGCCCACGCCGGCCGAGCAGAGGTCGCCGAGGTCGTCGGCCCAGGCGTCGTCGACGGTCCCGTTGCAGTTGTTGTCGAGGCCGTCGCAGGGGTCGGCCGTGCCGTGGGCCGGCGGCGTGACCGAGCACTTCAGCGTCGCGCCGTCGTCGCTGCAGATCTTGACGCCGGTCACCTCGCAGATGCCGAGGCCGTCGGTGCACGGGGCGCCCTTGTCGGCCCAGGCCGCGCCCTCGTCGGTGAAGCCGTCGCAGTCGTTGTCGACGTTGTCGCAGATCTCGTCCGCCTCCTCGCCGGCGACGGCGCTGCACTGCGTCCCGGCGCCCGACGGATCGCAGCGCGTGTAGCCGAAGCGCTGACACGCCCCGCGCCCTTCGCTGCAGCTCTGGAAGAGGGTCGCTTCCCAGGTGTCGTCGGTGTGCCCGTCGCAGTCGTCGTCGACGTAGTTGCAGGTCTCGGCGGCCGGGATGCGCCCGACGCAGGTCAGCGCGGGGCTGCCGGCGGCGCAGTCCATCACGCCGCCGCAGCTGCCGTGCTCGTTCTCGTTCTGGCAGGCCGCGCCGCGCCCGGGCACGTCGTCGATGGCGCCGTTGCAGTCGTTGTCCACGCCGTCGCAGACCTCGGCCGTGGGGGCCGACACGGTGCAGCCGAGCCAGCCGCTGTCGGGGTCGCAGACCTCCTGCCCGTAGCAGGTCCCGAGGGCGTTGGTCCGCAGGCACGTCCGCGTCGCGCCGTCGTCCTCGGGGAGGCAGCCGCAGGAGCCCGAGGTGGGCTGGCACTGCATCGCGCCGCCGACCGCCTCGCAGCTGAAGCCGTCGGGGCAGACCCCGGCCGCCTCGCCGTGGAGGTTGCCGTCGCCGCAGTCGCGGCCGCAGAAGCGCCCGCCGTCGAGGTCGAGGCATTTGTCGCCGGGGGTCGGGCAGTTGGCGTCGGTCTGGCACGGGGTGCAGAGGTCCTCGGTCACCGCGAGGCAGGTCAGCGGGCCGGCGGGGTAGTAGCCCTCGGCGCACTCCGTCACCTCGCAGCGCGCGACGCCGTTGCGCTCGACGCAGCCGGCGGTCGCGTTGGGGATCGCGCCGGCGCACGAGACGCCGCAGGCGCCGCAGGCGTCGTCGGCCAGGTAGAGGCCGCTGGCGGTGTCCTTGTAGCCCTCGTCGGTCACGCCGTCGCAGTCGTCGTCGAGGAAGTTGCAGCTCTCGGCGGCCGGGACGGCGGCCGAGCAGGTCCAGGTCACGCCGCTGCCGTCGGGGTCGTTGCAGTACCAGGTGCCGTTGCACTGGCCGATCCCCTCGACCACGTTGGCGCAGGGCTCCTCGGGCGGGGTCACGCCGTCGTCGATGACGCCGTTGCAGTTGTTGTCCTGGCCGTCGCAGACCTCGGCCGCGGGGACGCCGGCGGAGCAGCCCGACCAGCCGCTGGCGGCGTCGCAGACCTCCTGGCCGAAGCAGGTGCCGAAGTCGTTGGCGTGGCTGCAGGAGCGGATCTTGCCGTCGGTCAGGGCGCTGCAGACGCAGGACTGGGTGACCGGGACGCAGCGCTGGGCGCCGGCGACGTCCTGGCAGCTGTAGCCGTCGGCGCACGAGCCGGCCGCGCCGCCGCAGGGCGAGACGCAGACCTGCTGGTTGTCGAGGGTGACGCAGCTGCCGCCGAAGCAGTCGTCGTCGGCGAGGCAGGGCTGGCACGAGACGTCGGGCGGCAGGGCGCACTGGAACTGGTTGATGGCGATGTAGTCGGCGTCGCAGTGGTCGACCACGCAGACCGGCGAGCCGCTCCCCGAGGCGTCGCAGCGGCCGACGCCGTGGGCGATCTTGGTGGCGCAGTCGTTGCCGCAGGTGCCGCAGTTGGCGTCGGTGGTCCACTCGCCGAACGCGTCCTGGAAGTCCTCGTCGGCGAGGTCGTCGCAGTCGTTGTCCTTGAAGTCGCAGACCTCGACGGTGGGGGTCGCGGCGTTGCAGACGACCCCCTGCGGGCCGAGGCACACCTCGATGCCGCCGCAGCTGCCGACGCCGGCGACGGTGTTCTCGCACAAGCCGCCGTACTCCACGCCGTCGTCGACGAGCCCGTTGCAGTCGTTGTCGAGCCCGTCGCACACGTCGGGAGAGGGCTCGGGGGCGGTGCAGTCCACCCAGCCGACCTCGGGGTCGCAGGTCTCGACGCCGTAGCACGTCCCGATGGCGTTCGCGCCGAGGCAGGTGCGGATGGAGCCGTCGAGGTCGTCGGTGCAGGTGCAGCTGCCCGAGCGAGGCTGGCAGAAGCTCCCCTCGCGGGTGCCGTCGGGGTCGGCGAGGCAGTCGTAGCCGGCGGGGCAGTCGTCGGCCGCGTCGCAGCCGTAGGCGCACCAGCCGCCGTCCTCGAGGGTCAGACACGCCCCGCCGGTGCACTGGAAGTCGGTCTTGCAGGGCAGGCACAGCTTCTTCAGCCGCGGCAGGCACAGGAAGACGGGGTCGCTGCTGCCGGTCAGCACGGACTTGCAGTCCATCCCGTTGGGGCACTCTTCGCTGCAGGTGCGGGTGCAGAAGAAGCCCGCCTCGCCCTCGACGCAGTAGCCGTCGATGCAGTCGAGGTTGCCCTGGCACGGCGCGAGGAAGCCGCCGGGCTCGGCGGCGTCGGGGTCGAGCCAGCTGTCGGCCGCGACGGCGGTGTCCGTCGGGGTGACCGTGTCGTAGACGATGACGTCGGCCTCGCCGCCGGTGTCCGCGGGGACGGTGTCGGGCAGCAGCGTGTCGGCGACCGTGCCGCCGTCCTCGCCGCCGCACGCCGCCACGAGCCACACCAGGACGAGTAGGGAGAGACGTCTCGACGTCATCGCGCGCTCCAGAATCTTCGGGAGCACCTACGATGCCTCATCCCCCCGTCTGGTTGAAAGCGCGTCCTCGCCCAACCCATCGGTGAAAATGTGAAGTCTCGGGGTCTGACCCCAGATGTTCATATTTTCTCGGCCGGGTGGGCGGGACCGGAAGGAAAGTGTGAAGTCGTGGGGTCTGACCCCAGAGGTTCACATTTTCTCGGCCGGGTGGGCGGGACCGCGAGGAAAGTGTGAAGTCGTGGGGTCTGACCCCAGAGGTTCACATTTTTCTCAGAGGTACTGCGTGATGTAGTCGCAGACCCAGTGGCCGGGGCAGCACACCTGGTCGCCGGCGACGCCACCGCCGATGTCGCCGGGGCTCACGCACAGCCGGTAGCCCTGGGACGGGTAGTAGTAGGCCCACAGGAAGCACATCTCGGCGTTGGCGCTCTCGCCGAAGCCCACCTTCTGCCCGCTCGTGTTGTCCCACGAGCAGCGATAGCGGAAGCCCTGCCCCTCGGCGAACTCGAGCGGCGGGTCGAAGTACTCGACCGGCGGCTCGTCCCAGGTGAACGGCGCGTCCTCGGTCGGGTAGATGGAGACGCCCTCGTCGTCGAGGCCGCTGGTGTAGCTGATCTCGACGTTCGTGCCGTACTGGTGCTCGTGCCCGGTGACGGCGAAGACCTTGGTGCCCGCCGGGACGTCGAGGAAGCGCCACGGGGTCGTGTAGCTCTGCCCGGCCGGGATCTCGAAGTCGGGGTTGCCGTAGAAGAGGAGGTTCGCCTCGTCGACGACCCGGTCGGCCGCGATGGCGTCGAAGTACACCTCGCCGTGGGCCTGGATGTCCTCGGGGTAGTAGTTGATGAAGTGCGCCTCGATGCGGACCATCTGGTTCGGCTTGAAGCGGAAGGCGATGCCCGCCGGGAAGGTCAGCGTCTCCTCCCGGATCTGCGTGATCATGAGCGGGAAGGTCTGCCCCTTGAGCGTCTCGACGAAGGGGTCGCAGTTGAACGGCTCCGGCCGCTCCTCGGTCTCGTCGGTGACGTAAACGATCATATGGTGGGACCCCTTGCCGAGGCTCGTCCGCACCTGGGTCACCCACAGCTCCTCGGCGTTGTCGAGGCGCTTGACCACGCACTTGGTGCGCTCCTGGCCGGTCGACATCGTCCAGTCGCCGGTGCCGGCCGACGCCGTGGCGACGATCGGTGGCGGCTCGACCGGCCCCGCGGTGTCGGCGGGCGCGCCCGTGTCGGCGGCCTCCACGGTGTCCCCGTCGGTCCCCTCGCCGCTGTCCTCCGCCGTGGTGACGTCGGAGGAAGTGGTGTCGGAGGCGGCGGTCTGGGTGTCGGCGGCGCCCTCGACGGTGTCGGCCTCCACCGTGGCGGTGTCGGCGGCCCCCGTCGTGGTCGGCCCGTCGTCGCAGGCGAGGAGGAGCGTGGCCGCCAGGGCCGGGATCAAGAGACGGCGAGAGAGGTCGAGCATGGCTCGGAATGATGCCGAGCGCCGAGCGGCGTCGCAAGCCGCAATTTGATCGAGCGCAAGATAGCGCGACCTCAGAACTCGGCCGAATCAGTCGTCATTCGCGCCGTTGGCGATCCACTCGCGCAGGGTCGCGATGCGGCACTCGGGGCTGATGGGCTCGTCGGCGCCCTCGGGCATGAGGCTGCCCTCGTCGCTCTCCTGGGCGCCCTCGACCTTCTGGACGATGAACGACGCGTCGGGGTCGCCGGCGACGACCAGGCGCTTGCCGCGCGCGGCGGCGTTGTCGTCCTGGACGGCGATGTCGACGAGGCGCGCGTGGAGGCCGGGCGACGCGAGGTCGAGCCCGCCCTTCGCCGTGCGCGCGTCGTGGCACCCCGAGAAGGTGCAGCCGGCCGCGAAGTAGCCGCTCTGGAGCGCGCTCAGGCTCGGCTCGAGCTCACACGAGTCCCCCTCGGCGGGGGCACTGTCGCAGCCCGCGGTGGGGGCGGCGACCAGGGCGAGGGCGAGGGCGAGGGCGGCGACGCCCCGGATACGCTGGATCACAGGCAGGAGACCTCCGTCGGCGAGTCCCGGCACCTTAGCCAATCCGACGCCGGCGCATCAATCCCGTGGTGCGTCGCCAGAAGATGGGCCGGTCGCGGAATCCCGGGTCATGCCGCGGGCACGATAGTCTTCCGGGTCGTCCCCCATGATGATCGCGAGCGGCCGCAGCACGTCGATGTGCTCGCAGATGACCTTGAGCGAGACCGTCAGCGGCACCGACAGGATGACGCCGACGAAGCCGAGGTACCAGCCCCAGAAGAGCAGCGAGATGAACACGACGAAGGGCGACAGCGACAGGGCCTTGCCGAGGAGCCGCGGCTCGAGCACGTTCCCGATGAGGTTGAACGAGATGATCATCGAGACGAGCGCGACGATGGCGCGGGTCGGCGTCTCGAACTGGATGAGCGCGAGCAGGACCGGCGGGACCATGGCGATCATCGCGCCGAAGTTCGGGATGTAATAGAGGACGAAGGTCAGCACGCCCCAGACGAAGGGGAAGTCGATCCCGAGCGCCCACGTGAAGAGCCCGGCGGAGAGCCCGCTGAGCGCGGCGATGAGGGTCTTGGTGGCGACGTACTGGGTCAGCATCGCGCGCATCGACACGACCGACTGGGTGACCTTGTCCTCCTCGGTGCGGTCGAGCATCAGCGAGAGCTTGGGCCGGACGACGTCGGCCTCGGTCAGCACGAAGATCATGATGAAGAGCGAGAGCACGACGGTGCCGAGGAACGACGCCGCCCCCTGGACGCTGGCCGAGAGCACGCTCAGGAGCGAGTCCATGGCCGCCTTGTCGGAGAGCGAGAAGGCGTCGGCGTCGATGTGGAGGTCGCGCGCCATGCCGCGCAGGTCCTCGATGAGCGACTGGATGCGCGGGGCGTACTCCGGGACCTTGTCCACGATCGCCTGGATGTTCGCGGCGAACATCAGGGGGATCGCGATGAGGAGGAGCCCGACGAGGAGGGTGACGAGGGTCAGGCTCACGGCGTCCGGCATCACCGTGCGCAGGCGCTGGTGCACCGGGCGCACCATCAGCGCGAAGAAGACCGCCAGCACGATGGGCAGGATCACCGGCCGCATCGAGTAGAGGACGGCGCCCACGAGCACCGCAGCGATGACCGCGAGGAGGAACGTCTGCGTCTTGTCCGGAGGCCTCATCGCCCGCGACGATGCCTGCCGGCGCCCCGATTGTCGATGCCCCACTGCGACGTCGTGCTCCCCGGGAACACGCCGAACGTTGCAAGGGGTTTCGTTTCTGCTACGTTCCCGCCCCGCGCGTCGGATGAGGCCGCGCGGACCAACCCGGAGAGCTCATGAAGACTATCGCCCGCTTCGTCACGAGCCTGGCCGTGGGGGCCATCGCCCTCGCGCCCGCCTGCAGCTCGCGCACCACCGAGGCCCCGACCACCGCCGAGCCGGCGCAGGTCGAGCCCGCCGCCGACGCCGACCAGGCCCAGGCCAACCCGGCCGAGGGGGACCACAAGGCCCCCGAGACCGCCCCGGCCGCCGACCCCACCCCGGCGCCGACCGAGGAGGCCCCCAAGGCCGCCGAGGGTCCGTGCAAGGACTACAGCGACCGCCTCTGCAAGGAGGCCGGTGAGGGCACCGAGACCTGCAACGCGATCAAGACGGTCGTCAACGATCTCCTCCCGCCGGCGGCCTGCGAGGCCGGCCTGAAGGACATCCAGTACACGGTCAGCAAGCTCGGTGACATGCGCAAGGGCTGCGACGAGCTCGTCGGCAAGCTCTGCAAGGATCTCGGCGAGGACACCGAGACCTGCGCGATGGTCAAGCGCGAGACCCCGAAGTTCCCGCCCGAGCGCTGCGCGCAGTTCCTCAAGCAGTACGACCAGGTGCTCGCCGACCTGCAGCGCATGGAGGCGAAGAACAAGCCCCTCGCCGCCGAGCAGCTCGCCAAGATCAGCGCCGACGACGCCTACTCCTTCGGCCCCAAGGACGCCAAGGTGACGGTCGTCGAGTTCTCGGACTTCCAGTGCCCCTACTGCAGCCGCGCCGCCAACGTCGTCGAGCAGCTCAAGGAGAAGTACTCGGACAAGGTCCACTTCGTGTTCCGTCACTTCCCGCTGTCGTTCCACCAGAACGCCCACCTCGCCTCCCAGGCCGCCATGGCCGCCAACGAGCAGGGCAAGTTCTTCGAGTTCCACTCGAAGATGTTCGAGAACCAGCGCGCCCTCGAGCGTGCGGACCTCGAGAAGTACGCGACCGAGCTCGGCCTCGACATGGACAAGTTCAAGGCCGCCCTCGACAACGGCACCTTCAAGGACGCCGTCGACGCCGACATCAAGCTCGGTGAGTCCGTCGCGGTCGACGGCACCCCGACGCTGTTCATCAACGGCAAGCGCGCCGCGAACCCGACCGACTTCACCGCGGTTCAGGCGATGATCGACGCGGCGCTCGCGAACTAATCGCGCGCGACGACCCACGAAGAGCCGGCCAGCCTCGCTGGTCGGCTCTTTGCGTTTCGAGGCCGCGCCTCCATCCCGAACCGCGCTCCCGCGCGAGCGCGGCGCGGGCGAGAAGCCCTTGTTTTTCCGAGGTCGAGCGGGTAGCAAGGTCGGACCGTAGGAGGCCCGCATGAAGCTCCATCCCCGGGCGGTGCTCTCGTCGATCGGTGTGGCGACCCTCGCCATGACGCTCTCGACGACCGCCGCAGCCGCGCCGTCCGCCGTCGTCCTCGGCGGCGAGGACACCACCGCCAAGCCCACCGTCTTCTCGGCGAGCGACATGCTCTTCCGCGTGACGGGCCTGCTCGCCGCGCGCCTCGAGCTGAGCGACGCCTTCGCCGTCGACGCCGAGGGGGCCGAGCTCGACGCCGGGACCCACGCCAATCTGCTGGCGCGCGCCGGCTTCAGCTGGACGAGCTACGACACGCTGGCGCCGTGGTACCTCGGGGTCGACCTCGAGCTCGACGCCTTCAGCGGGCTCGTGACCGACGGGCCGAGCCTCGCCGGCACGGCGCTCCCCAACAGCGGCGGCCACGACGCCCTGGTCGTCCGAAACGCCAACGTCACCCTCAGCTACGAGGGCATCGTCGCCCTCAAGGCCGGCGTGATGACCAGCCACTGGGGGCTCGGGCTCGTCGCCAACGACGGCGCCCACGGCTGGCGCCCCGGCAGCGCGACCTTCATCGACCCGCGCGGCGGCGACCGCGTCCTGCGCGGGCAGCTCGCCGTCCAGACCCCGGGCGAGCTGAAGATCGGCGCCGCCCTGGCCTTCGACGAGGTCCTGCACGACGACCAGCTGCTCCCGGGCGACTCCGCGCGCCAGGTCATCCTGGCCGCCTTCTTCGACACCCCGGTCTACCGCGGCGGCTTCTACGGCGTCGCCCGCTTCCAGGAGACCGACGAGGGCAGGGAGATCAACGCCTTCGTCTTCGACTTCTACACCCAGGCCGAGGCGGACCTCGGCGACGGGCTGAAGCTCCGCCTCGGCGGCGAGCTGGCGGCCATCTTCGGCGACACCACCCTCGCCCCCTCGCCGGACCACCCCCAGCACGACGTCCTGCAGCTCGGCGGCGTCGCCCGCGTCGCCCTCGAGGACGCCAACGTGGGCGGCGTGCTCGACGTCGTCTTCGCCTCCGGCGACGAGGACTTCGGCGACGGCTGGCAGAACGCCTTCCGGGCCGACCCGAACTTCAGCCTCGGCGTCGTCCTCTTCCCGTACGTGATGGCCGCGCAGACCGGCCGCGCCACCCTCACCGCCGAGGCGCCGGAGCTCACCGGCTACCCGGCCGAGGACCTCGACCGCTTCCCGACCCGCGGCTCGGTGTCGAACACGATCTCCTTCTTCCCGCGCCTCTGGTTCCGCCCGGCGCAGGGCCTCGAGATCTACGGCGGCCCGCTGCTGGCGCTGTCGACCGCCGCCATGGCGGACCCGCTCAACTCCAAGCTGGCCGGCGGCGACCCGCGCAACGCCCGCAACGCCGCGCCGAGCGGCTACCTCGGGACCGAGCTCGACCTCGGCGCGCGCTACCGCATGATCGCCTGGGGCAGCGAGCTCCTCGTCGGCCTCGAGGGCGGCGTGCTCCTCCCCGGAAAGGCGCTCAAGGCCAACGGCAACGACTCCGGCGGGGCGGTCGGCGCCGTCCGCGCCATGCTCTCCTGGACCCTGTGAGGCGCACGACCATGCATCACCCCAAGCTCCTGCTCGCGAGCGCCTCCGCCGCCCTCCTCCTGACCGGCTGCGTCGGCAGCGCCCCCGACGGCCTCGCCGACTCGGCCCCGGCCCTGACGACCGTCGCCTTCGACTGGTACTCGAAGCCGCTGCCGACCATCCCGCTCCCCAACGACGTGGCGACCCGCTTCGACGCGACCTCGCCCACGAAGCGCCGGCTCAACGCCTCGCTCATCGCCGACAGCACGATGGAGCGGCGCACCCGCAAGCTCTTCGACGAGCTCGACGGGTGGGGCACCTACTCGCCCATCAGCATCCCCTTCACGGGCCCCCTCGACGTCGACTCGGTGCGCACGCGCCACTGCGCCTTCGAGGAAGGCGACGACCTCCACACCTTCTGCGCCTTCGAGAACGACCGCAGCGACGACGCCATCTACGTCGTCAACATCGACCCGAGCTCCGAGGGCTTCGGCGACGTCATCGACCTCGACGTCGGCGCCGGCGCCTACCCGGTGGTCCTCGAGGACATCAACGGCTACTACGAGAACGACCCGCGCGGCTGGACCAACACCATCCTCTTCGACGAGGCGGGCGAGGACACCAACGGCAACGGCCTCCTCGATCCCGGCGAGGACACCGACCTCGACGGCGTCCTCGACCAGCCGAACTACCTCCCCGGCCACCACCCGGCGCGGAGCGACCTGCGCGGGCGCGCCGACGCCGTGATGAGCTTCTACGAGACCGAGACGAACACGCTCATCGTCCGGCCGATGATGCCGCTCCGCGAGCGCACCACCTACGCGGTGATCGTGACCCGGCGCGTCCTCGACGCCAACGGGATGCCGGTCGGCTCGCCCTTCCCGTGGGTCAACGACGCCTCGCAGACCGACGCCCTCACGCCGCTGCTGGGCGTCCTGCCGGCCGGCCTCGACAAGACCGACATCGCCTTCACCTTCAGCTTCACCACCGGGACGATGGAGGGCGACTGGATCGCCGTCCGCGACGGCCTCTACGGCCACGGCGTCCAGGCGCACCTCGCCACCGAGTTCCCCGCCGAGGTCGACAGCCTCTTCGCGCTGAGGCCGGACGAGAAGCAGCGCTACATCCTCTACACCGAGGAGTGGCTCGAGGCGCTCCAGCTCATCAACTCCGCCTTCTTCGGCGGCGACCCGAACAAGGTCGAGACCCAGGCGCTCATCCAGAGCGAGTCCTACATCGACTACCAGGTCATCGGGACCTACCGCTCGCCGCAGCTCTTCGACCGCTACGACGCCGACGGGAACTTCCTCCCCCTCGACGCCCAGAGCTGGCCGAACGACGTCGCGACCAAGCCGGCCAAGGCCCGCTCCGAGGACGTCTACTTCTGGCTCACCATCCCGCGCAAGGAGGTCTCGGCGCGCAAGGACGGCCAGCCCGTGCCGATCGTGATCCTCGGCCACGGCTACGGCAGCCAGCGCTTCGAGATGCTCCAGTTCAGCGGCTTCTTCGCCGAGTACGGCATCGCGACCCTGGCGATCGACTGCGTCTCCCACGGCATCGGCCTCAACGAATCCGAGAAGACGCAGGCCTCGACGCTCCTCGCCGGGCTCGGCCTCGGCCCGGTCATCGACGCCATCCTGACCGACCGCTCCTTCGATCAGAACGCCGACGGCGTGAAGGACTCGGGCGCGGACTTCTGGACGAGCTACCTCTTCCACACCCGCGACGTCGTGCGCCAGTCGGGCCTCGACTACATGCAGCTCCTGCGCATCATCGACACCTGGGACGGCACCAAGCGCTGGGACCTCGACACCAACGGCGACGGCCAGCCCGACCTCGCCGGCGACTTCGACGGCGACGGCCAGGTCGACATCGGCAAGGGGTCGACCGTGGCGATGACCGGCGGCTCCCTCGGCGGCATCATGTCGACCGTGGTGGGCGGCGCCGAGCCGAAGGTCGACGCCATCGCGCCCATCTCGGGCGGCGGCGGGCTCGGCGACATCGGCATGCGGAGCCTCCAGGGCGGCGTGCGCGAGGCGGTCATCCTGCGCATCATGGGGCCGCTCTACACCGGCACCCTCGACGCCGACAGCGGGACGCTCGCGATCGGCACGGTCATCCCGGACCTCAACGACGACGCGCACATCCAGATCGGCAGCATCGCCGACGCCCAGATCGGCGACACCCTCGTCGGGCGCAACCTCGTCAACGGCGTCGTCGGCTGCGGCCTGGTCGCGGCGGACGGGCGGGCGCGGCTGTCGCTGGCGAGCGACCTCGGCGACGAGACGGTCGTCGAGCTCTACCGCGGCGACGCCGTGGTCCTCGGCTCGGAGGCGTGCGAGCTGCGCGCGGACGCCGAGCTCGTCGGCACCCTCGACCGCTTCGGCGTGGACATCACCTTCCAGGGCGACGCGTACGCCGAGGGCGGGACGCTCGTCGCGCTGGCCGAGGGGATGGGCCGCCCGCGGACGCGCCCCGGGCTGCGGCGGCTCCTGCAGCTCGGCCAGATCGCGCTGGACCGGGCCGATCCGGCGGTGCACGCGGCGTGGATGCAGCGCCGCCCGCTGACCTACCCGGGGACGGGCGAGACGACGGCGACCCACGCGCTCTTCGTGACGACGATGGGCGACATGAACGTGCCCGCGAGCTCGGGCCTGAACATGGCGCGCGCGGCCGGCCTCATCGAGTACCACGAGGTCGACGAGCGCTGGGGGAAGACGCCGCACCAGGTGCTGGTCGACACCGGGGCCTACGAGGCGGTCGACAAGATCAGCCGCTACACCGATCCGAACGGCACGCCGGTGCACATCGACCTCGAGAACTTCTCGGGCGGCGACGACATCTGGGGCGCCGCGGTCCCGCGGCTCGACCCGCCGATGCGGCTGACCTCCGCCGACGCGCTCGGCGGCATCTCGGGCTCGATCGTCCCCTTCCCGCGCCCCTCGGGGCAGCACGGCTTCGCCTTCCCCGGCGAGGAGCTCGACCGCGCCCGCCGCGACTGCAAGGCCGCCTGCACCGAGACCGAGGGCTCCGACCCCTGCGGCTGCAAGGCCCTCGAGCTCTACGACGTCGGCAGCTACATGTTCCACCTGCTCGGGCAGTACATGGCGACCGGCGGCAAGGCGCTGGACTTCGACCGCTGCAAGGTCGGCCTGGCGTGCGACGGCGTCCCGGCGCCCCCGGCCGAGCGGAACCTCAACGACCTGCGCAAGTGATCACGGGGCCGCGCGCGTAGGCGGCAACCGCGTCCGCTCCGAGGCGGGTCTCGGGTCGATGCGGGTCGTCTCGCGCGTGCGCACCCGCGCCACCTCCGCGACCGGGTAGCGGGCCACCTCCCCCATGGAGTCGTGTGCCAGCACGATGATGTAGCCCCCGGAGCGCATCACCCGGACGTCCTCGAAGGCGGCCGGCTCACCCGCCTTGGGGACGACCACCACCTCGCTGAGCACCGGCCCGACCGCGGCGCCGGTCCAGGGGAGGAGCGTGGGCGACCAGGTGGTCGTCCAGGTGCGCTCGATGACCTCGACCTTCTTGTGGACGTGGCTGCATCCCAGGCCCGCGCCTACGAACACCGACGCGAAGAGCGCCAGCGTCGGGCGAACGACTCGAGATGCGCGCCTCCGGGGGCCCGGCGACATCATCGCCCCATCTTGATGTCGAAGCTCGGGCCCTCGAAGGACATCGCCGCGCAGAGGATGAGGAGCCCGAGGCCGCCGAGCACGAAGAAGGCGAGGAGCGACCCGGGGGCGAGACGCACCTCGCCCGTCTCTCCGAGGTCCGTGCGCTGGCTCTCGACGACGACCCGCGTGTCCACGGAGGCGACGGTCGCGATGGGGAAGCTCACCGCGCCGTCAGCGCCGTCGTGGAGCGTGAGGGTGTCCCCGCGCCGGGAGGCCACCGCGTCGCCGACGGTCTGGCGGCTGCCGTCGCGGAGCACGACGACGGTGGTGGCGCCCGGCCGCCACGGCGCTTCCTCGTCGACCGCCTCGGGCAGGAGGACCGAGCGCTCCACCTGCTCTCGGAGGAGGAAGGTCCGATGGTGGACGACGACGCAGGCCTGCATCAGGATCGCCGCCCCGAAGGCCAGCAGGAAGCCGCCGCGGTGACTCGCTCGGCTCATGCGTCCCCCGTCGTGCCCCGGGCGACGCGGGTGGCGCGCGCCAGCGCGGCGACCCGGCGACGCGTTCATCATCGCGCCGGGCGCGAGGGCTGTCACGGCTCGGGGTGCTCGGGGAGCGCTGGGGCCGGCCCGCCGGTCTGCGCTCCGACCCGCTGGACCGCCCCACGCAAGGCCGAAGGCCATACGCGAACGCCCCGCTGCCGAGGGATCGGCAGCGGGGCGTCACGGGAATCGAAGGCGCCCTCTCCTGGCGACGCGCGGCTGTCTGCGCCGCGGAGAGAGGCCGCCCGAACGGCTACTCGCCGTCCGTCTTCGGCGCCTCGTCGGCGGCGGGCTTCGCCTCGTCGGCGGCGGGGGCCTCGTCGGCGGCGGGCTTGGCCTCGTCGGCGGCGGGC
>SBGO01000024.1 GCA_006226565.1 Deltaproteobacteria bacterium
GGCTACGGCGGCCTCGCGCCGCCCCCGGACCCGGCGGCGTACGCACCGACCGGCCACTGCGCACGCCGGCGCCGCGCGCTCCGCGGCGAGGTGCACGACGCCAACGCCTGGGCCCTCGGCGGCGCCGCCGGTCACGCCGGCGTCTTCGCCACCGTCGACGAGGTCGGCCGCTGGGCCCTCGACCTGCTGCGCGCCTCCCAGGGACACGCCGCGAGCCTCGACGGCGGCGTGGTCCGCACCTTCTGGGATCCGGCCTGGCGCGCGCCGGACGCGACCTGGGTGCTCGCCTGGGACACGCCCAGCCCCGGCGGCCAGAGCACCGGCGGCGCCCGCATCAGCGCCGCCGCGATCGGCCACCTCGGCTTCACCGGCACGAGCGTCTGGATCGATCGAGACGCCGATCTCGTGACCGTGCTCCTCACCAATCGCGTCGCCCTCGGTCCCGCCTCGGGGCCGCGCATGCGCCTGTACCGCCCGCACTTCCACGACGCGGTCCGAGACGCGCTGTAGCTCGGTCTGGACCGCCTCGGGTGCGGTTGTCCACGCGCCGGCCGCTGTGTTATATCCGCCCTCGCGTCGGCGTCGGTGGGGGCTGTCGGCGCATGCCATTGACAGTCCGGGGTCGGACAATCCGAGGAGCCTCATGAGCACGGCCGAGCTCTACGCCGCTTTCGAGTCGAACCCGTCGGATTACAAGGCGTTCGAAGCCTTGATCAAGCAGCTGGTCGCTGACGACGACCGGGTCGAGCTCGAGCAGGTCTACGGGCGGGTTCCGTCCTGGGCCCCGGGAGACTCCCAGAACGCGCTGATCCGCGTGCTGCACCAGGTTGCGCGCACCAGCGACGGGTCGATCTCCTCGTTCTTGCACTACCAGAACGGGCTCCTGCTCTGGCAGGAGTACGCCGAGCCGCAGAAGGCCGAGATGTCCTTCCGCAAGGTCGAGGAGGCGCCCGCCGATCCGACGTTCCTGCGGAAGTTCTACCTCGAGTACTACATCGGCCAGAACAACTGGCGGCGCCTCGAGCAGTTCCTCAGCGAGCCGCAGCGCGGCGGGCTCGAGGATCAGGTCGAGGTCAAGCGCATGCTCGGCCACCTCGCCATCGAGCATGACCAGCCCGACAAGGCCATCACCTTCTGGCAGGGCGTGCTGCAGTCCGTCCCGGACGACGCCGAGGCCGAGGGACATCTCCGCGCGCTCTTCGCCCAGGTGGGCAAGTGGCACGCGATGGTCGACCTCCTCAAGGAGAAGCTCGACCGCAGCGAGGACCGCGACACCAAGATCGCGCTGCTCCTCGAGATGATCGACCTCTACAAGAACAAGATGAACGCGGCCTCGAAGGTCGTGTCCGCTTGGCAGCAGGTCCTCGACATCGACCCGTCCAACCGGGACGCCCTCGACGCCCTCGCGGACGAGTACACCGAGATGAAGCGGTGGCCCGACCTCGTCCGGGTCATCCAACAGAAGATCGAGCACGAGCAGGACCCGATCCAGCTCATCGCCCTCTATGAGGATGTCGCCTCGATCATGCTCGAGCGCTTCTCCAACACCGGAGAGGCGATCAAGGCCTTCGAGGCCATCCTCGAGCTCGATCCCGAGAACGCGCGCGCCATCCGCGAGCTCAAGGACATCTACGAGCAGCGCCGCGACTGGGACAACTACATCCTGATCGTGGAGCGCGAGCTCGGGCTCCTCCCCGAAGGCGAGGAGAAGAACGAGCGCTTCGTCGACCTCGCCCGCCTGGCCAGCGAGCGCATCCGCAAGCCCCAGACCCCGATCACCCTGTGGGAGCGCGTCCTCAACCGCGACGCGCACCACGCCGAGGCCCTCGAGCACCTCGAGCAGCTCTACGAGCGCGAGAAGAACTTCAAGAGCCTCGCCAGCATCCTCGAGATGCGCGTCTCCCTCGCCCCCGACGCGGTCAGCCAGGTCGAGCTCCTCGAGAAGCTCGGCATGGTCACCTCGATCCGCCTCCACGACCAGGACCGCTCCGCCGAGGTCTGGAAGCAGATCCTCGAGCGCGACCCCGAGCACCGCAAGGCCCAGGCCGAGCTCAAGAAGAAGTTCGTCAACGAGCACGACTGGGACGGCCTCGAGTGGTTCTTCCGCCAGGGCTACGGCGGCGGCGTGACCGAGTGGGTCCGCACCCTCGAGAGCCAGGCCAAGAGCGTCGAGGACCCGGCCGAGCGCACGACGCTCCTCTTCAAGTCCGCCGGCGTCTGGAAGGACGAGCTCGACGACCAGCGGCGCGCGGTCAAGAACCTCGAGAACGTGCTCGAGCTGGCCCCCGACCACGCCGACGCCGCCCGCATGCTCATCCCGATGTACCGGGAGCTCGAGAGCTGGCGCCAGCTGCCGCCGATCTACGACATCGTCCTCGAGGCGAGCGACGACCCGAGCGAGCGGCGCGAGATCCTGCTCGCCCAGGCCGAGGTCCAGGAGATCCACCTCGGCGCCCCCGACGCCGCCTTCTTCGCCTACGTGCAGGCGGTCAGCGAGGCGCCGGGCGCCATCGAGCTCCACCCCGAGCTGCTGCGCCTCGCCGAGGCCTCCCAGAACTGGGAGAGCTACGTCTACGTCCTCCAGGAGGCCGTGGAGCGCGTCGCCGACGAGAGCGACAAGATCGACGTCCTGCTCGAGATCGGCCGCGTCTACCGCGACTACCTCGAGGCCCCCGACACGGCGCTGACCTTCTTCAACCGCGTCCTGTCCCTCGACGAGTACAACCGCGCCGCCCTCGACGCCGCCGAGCAGGCCTGGTCGGAGACCGACGCCTACGACCAGCTCATCCTGGTCTACGAGAAGAAGCTCCACGTCGCCGAGTCCGCCGACGAGAAGAAGGAGCTCCTCTTCCGGCTGTCGCGCGTCTGGCGTGACCGCGCCAGCGCGAACGACGAGGCCGAGGCGATCCTCCGCGAGATGCTCGAGGAGTTCGCCGACGACGTCCGCGTCCACGACGACCTCATCACCATCTACCTCGAGGAGGAGCGCTACCCGCCGCTGCTCGAGGTCCTCGGCAAGAAGCGCGACGTGCTCGAGATGGCCGGCGCGTCCTCCGTGGTCCTCGCCGACATCGAGTGCCAGCTCGGCATGCTCGTCTTCGGCACCCGCGGCGACGACGACGGCGTCGCCGCGGCGGTCGATCGCTACCAGGCCGCCCTCGAGCACGACCCGGCCCACGCGACCAGCGTCGAGCGCCTCGAGGAGCTGCTCGCCGACGAGGCCGAGCGCCAGCGCATCTCGCACATCCTCGAGCCGATCTTCGAGAACGGCATGGCCTGGCCGAAGCTGGCCCAGGTCCTTGAGATCCAGCTCCAGCAGGCGGTCGCCGACGAGTCCCCGTCCGACCAGGCCCCGCTCCTCGAGCGCCTCTCGCTCCTCTACCGCGACGCCATCGGCGACACCGAGCTCGCGTGGCGCTCCTACGCCCGCCTCTTCGAGCTCCAGCCGGAGAGCGCCGAGGTCCGCAGCGAGCTGCTCCGCTTCACCAACGCCCTCGAGCGCTGGAAGGCGCTGGTCGATCTCTACTCGCGCCACGCCGACGAGCCCCTCGACCAGGGCGCCCGCCTGGCGATCAAGCTCGAGGTCGCCCGCACGTGGCACAAGCGCCTGGCCTCCCTCGAGGACGCCCGCGTCTTCTACCACAAGGTCCTCGACGAGGAGCCCGAACACCAGGAGGCGCTCGACGCCCTCGAGGGCATCTACGTCGACCTCGACCGGGCCGAGGACCTGCTCGGCATCTACCGCCGCAAGATCGAGCTCACCGAGGACCTCGAGCAGAAGCTCGACTACCTCTTCCGCACGAGCGATCTGTTGCGCGACCGCCTCGAGCGCCCCGAGGACGCCATCGCGGCGGCCCGCGAGGCCCTCGATCTCGTGCCCGGCCACCTGCCGGCGATCCAGCGCCTCGACGAGCTCTACACCCTGTCCCAGCGCTGGGACGACCTCGGCCGCACCCTCGAGGAGACGATCGAGATCGTCGCCGACGACGCCGAGCGCGTCGTCCTCCTCAAGGTCCGCCTCGCCGGCGTCCACGAGCAGCACCTCGACGACGCCCAGGGCGCCATCGAGCTCTACGCCTCGGTCTTCGAGCTCGACCCCGACAACCTCGCCACCGTCGAGGCCCTCGAGCGCCTCTTCGAGGACGACGCCCTGGCCCCGGCCATCGCGCCCATCCTCCAGCCGTACTACGACCGCCGCGGCGACTGGCAGCGCCTCATCGACGTCTACGCCGTCCGCGAGGCGGTCGCCGACGACGTCGACGAGAAGGTCGCCTGGAACTACAAGATCGCCGAGCTCTACGAGCTCCTCGGCGAGATGCCCGAGAGCGCCTTCACGTACTACGAGGCGGCCGCCGCCCTCGACCCGGGCAACGAGCGCACCGTCGACGAGCTGCTCCGCCTCGGCGACGTCCTCGACAACCACGGCGAGCTCATCCACTTCCTGACCCACGTCGTCGAGGAGATCCCGGACGACGGCCGGCGCATCGAGACCCACCGCACGATCGCCGCCCTCGCCCGCGACAAGACCCGCGACGTCGAGGGGGCCGAGAAGCAGCTCCGCGCCATCCTCGAGATCGACCCCGCCGACCTGCCGGCCACCGACGACCTCATCGCCCTCTACCGGAGCGCCGAGCAGCCCGACAAGCTCGTCGAGATGCTGCTCCACAAGGCGCCGATGAACATCGACGCGGAGCTCCGCCAGGAGCTCTACGCCGAGGCCGGCCACATCAGCGCCGACGTGCTGCAGGCGCCCGAGCAGGCGATCGACATCTTCGAGACCCTGCACGGCCTCGACCCCAACCTCTCGCGCGCGCTCGACGCCCTCGAGGACCTCTACGAGCGCGTCGAGGACTGGGACAACCTGGTCCGCATCTACCGCGAGAAGATCGACCGCACCGAGGACATCGGCACCAAGAAGCTCTACGCGGGCCTCATGGGCCACGTCCAGGCGGACAAGCTCGAGTCGGCCGACGACGCCATCTTCACGTGGCACCGGGTGCTCGAGTGGGATCCGGCCGAGCTCGACGCCCTCGTCCAGCTCGACCGCCTCTACAGCCAGCAGGGCGACTGGTTCAACCTGCTGGACGTCCTGCGCAAGACCCAGGACCTGGTGGAGCAGCCGGGCTGGGAGGACGCGCAGTTCCGCATCGCCAAGCTGTTCGAGAACGAAGACCAGCTGGCCGACATCACCCAGGCCATCGACGCCCACGGCGCCCTGCTCGCGAAGAACCCGGCGCACGCCGGGGCGACCGGCGCCCTCAAGACGATCCTCGCCGAGCGCGACGCCTACGAGCACGCCTTCTCGGTGCTGCGCCCGGTCCTCGCCGACCGCGGCCTGTACGAGGATCTGTGGGAGCAGTACGAGGTCCTCGCCGGCCACCTCGTCGACGAGCCGCAGAAGTACGTCGACACCCTCCACGACATGGCGCAGCTGGCCGAGCTCCAGCTCCTCGATCCGGTCCGCGCCCTCGAGGCGCAGTCCCGCGCCTTCGTGCAGGATCCGCGCAACGAGCTGACGATCATCGAGCTCGAGCGCCTCGCCGAGGACAACACCTTCTGGGAGGAGCTCGTCGGCATCTACCGGCAGGGCGCCGAGGACACCGAGGACGACCTCCTCGGCCTCCAGCTCCGCCTGAAGGTCGGCGCGATCCTGATGGACCGCATCGCCGACCCGGCCCGCGCCATCGCGGCCTACGCCGAGGTCTACAAGGAGTTCCCGGACAACGCCGAGGCGCTCTCGCGTCTCCACGAGCTCTACGAGTCCCAGGGCATGGCGCCCGAGCTGGCCGGCATCCTGCGCCAGCAGATCGACGTCGCCGTCGACCTCGAGCCGAAGCTCGCGCTCATCGAGAAGCTCGCCCGCGTCTCCGAGGTGCAGCTCGAGAACAACGACGCCGCCTACGAGGCCTGGCTCGAGATGCTCGACTTCCAGCGGAACTCCCCGCTGGCGGTCGCCGAGCTGCGCCGCCTCTTCGACGGCGGGGTCCACCGCCTCGACATCGGCGAGCGGCTCGAGCCGATCTACCGCGAGCAGGAGCGCTGGGAGGAGCTCGACACGCTGCTGCAGCTCAAGCTCGAGGTGCTGAGCGATCCGGTCGACCGGATGCAGCTGCTCCGCGACATCGCGATCCTCAACCTCGAGATGCTCGGTCGCCGCCAGGAGGCCCTCGCGTGGTACGGCGAGGCCTTCCGCCTCGACCCCGAGGACGAGGGGCTGCACATCCAGCTCCGCGGCCTCGCCGAGGAGACCGGGCGCTGGGACGACCTGCTCATCATCCTCATCGAGAGCGCCGACGCCTGCGAGGACGCGGACCGCAAGCTCCAGCTGTGGCACGCGGCCGCCGAGGTCGCGCGCGACCAGCTCGAGATGCTCGACGAGGCCGAGCGCATCTACCGCGTCGTCCTCGACGCCGACGAGGCGAACCTCAAGGCCCTCCAGGCCCTCGACGCGCTGTACACGGCCGCCGAGCGCTGGGTCGACCTCGAGCCCGTGCTCGTCCGTGAGACCCAGTCCGACGACCTCTTCGACGACGAGCGGATCCGGCTCTTCGTGCGCCTGGCCGAGCTCTACCGCGACCGCCTCGGCGATCTCGAGAAGAGCGTCGCCGCCTGGCGCGCCGTCCTCGAGCTCAACGACATCCACGAGCAGGCGCTCAAGGCCCTGCAGGCGATCTACGCCGAGGGCGACCAGCTGCCGGAGCTCTTCGAGATCCTGCAGCGGCTCTACGACATCGCCCGCGAGGACCGCGAGCGCGTCGAGTACGCGTCCGACATGGCCGTGATCGCCGAGGCCGCCCTCGACGACCCGGACAAGGCCATCGAGCTGTGGGAGGACGTGCTCGTCATCGCGCCGAACGACCACGGCGCCGTCCACGAGCTGCAGCGCCTCCTGCTCGCCCACGAGAAGTGGCAGTCCCTCGCCGAGGCCTACGAGCGCGAGCTCCGCATGGGCGTCGAGGATCCGGCCCGCCGCCTCGAGCTCCACAAGCTCGCCGGTCGGCTCTGGAAGGACACCCTCGACGATCCGTTCCAGGCGCAGACCGCCTGGCAGGCCGCGCGCGAGGAGGAGCCCTACGACAAGGACGCCCTCGACGCCCTCCGCGTCATCCACAAGGAGTCGGGCAACGACGTGGCGCTGGCCGAGGTCATCGAGGCCTCGCTCGTCAGCGAGCACTACACCGTCGACACCCAGCTCGCCCTGTGGCGCCAGCTCGCGAACCTGCGCACCGAGGTCTTCGCCGACGCCAACGGCGCCATCGAGGCCTGGCGCGCGGTCCTCGAACTGTCCCTCGGCGACCCCGAGGCCATCGAGCAGCTCGAGCAGCTCTACGAGACCGAGGGCCGCTGGGACGACGCGGTCGCGCTGTACCGCATCAAGCTCGGCGTCATGGAGGACGACGACGCGCGCCTCGAGACCTGGATCGCCCTCGGCGCCATCCAGCAGGAGAACCTGAGCGACATCGAGGCGGCGGCCGAGACCTACCGCGAGATCCTGTCGTGGCGGCCGGAGAACCTGGAGGCCAGCCAGCGCCTCGAGGCGATCTACGAGCAGACCGCCAACTGGCAGCACCTGGCGACGCTGCTCCTCGAGCGCAACGAGCACCTCGGCGACGCCGAGGAGCGCCTGGCGAACCTGCAGCGCCTGGCCCGCATCTACGAGGAGCGGCTCGCGCAGCCCGACAGCGCCTTCCTGGTGCTCCAGCGGGCCAACCAGGAGCTCCCCGAGGAGACCACGGTCATCGCCGAGCTCGAGCGGCTCGCCGCGATCACCGGCCAGTGGCTGGACCTCCACGAGGTCTACGAGTCGACGCTGCGGCACCTCGAGGGCGACGCCGCGCTCGAGCTCATGCTCAAGTCCGCGCGGGTCGTCCGCGACCAGCTCGGCGACGCCGAGACGGCCATCCTCCTCTACGAGCGCGTCCTCGAGGCCAACGAGGAGAACGAGCCGGCGCTGCGCGCCCTCGTCGAGCTCAACGAGCAGGGCGAGCACTGGGAGGCCCTGGTGCCGGTCCTCGCCGGCCTCGCCGAGGTCACGCCGGACTACGGTGAGAAGCTCACCCTCGTCAAGCACATGGCCGGGGTGTGGGAGAACCGCCTCGGCAACCGCGACAAGGCCGTCGACGCCTGGAACCAGCTCCTCGAGCTCGACGAGATGGACCGCGAGGCGCTCGCCGCCCTGCAGCGGCTCCACGTGGAGCGCGAGGACTGGGAGGCCCTCATCGACGTGCTCGACCGCATCGCCGTGCTCGAGCCCGAGCGCGAGGGCGAGCTGCGGCTCGAGGTCGCCGGCATCCTCGAGGCCCACCTGGGCCGCGCGGACGAGGCGATCACGGTCTACGAGGACGTGCTCGCCTACGACATGAACAACGTCGTCGCCATGGAGCGCCTCGAGGCCCTCTACGGCGAGCGCAACGACTGGTCGAAGCTGGTCGACCTCTACGAGCGCGCGTTCAACGCCGCCCAGGACGACGAGCAGCGCATAAAGATGGCGCGCAACGTCGCGCTCCTGCAGGAGGCGGTCTTCGACGACCCGGTCGCGGCGGCGGACGGCTTCCACCGCATCCTGCTCATCGCGCCGAACGACGACGACGCCTTCGAGTCCCTGCAGAAGATCTACACGAACCGGGCCGAGTGGGACGACCTCATCTCGCTCCACGAGATGCGCTACAACTCGGCGCCCGACGTGGACGGCCGGGCCGAGGCGCTGCTCGCGATGGCGCGGGTCTACCGCGACCGTCTCGACGACGTCGACAACGCCAAGGACATGTTCGAGCGCGTGCTCCAGGAGCGGCGCGGCGACGGCGAGGCGCTCGGCGCCCTCGACACCATCTACCGCGCCCAGGAGCTGTGGGAGCAGGTCATCGAGAACGCCGAGCACATGCTCGAGTTCGAGCGTGACCTGGAGACCCGCGTCGCCATCCTCTGCGCCCAGGGCGAGGTGTCGCTCCAGGAGCTCGAGGACACCTACCGGGCGGCCTCGAGCTACCAGCGGGTGCTCAAGGAGCAGCCGGGCAACGCGACCGCGGTCGAGGCGCTCATCCGCATCTACCAGAGCGAGGATCGCTGGGACAAGGTCGTCGAGATCCTGCAGCACAAGTTCGACAACGCCTCGAACGACATGCTCCGGGCCGACATCCAGGTCGACCTCGCCGAGGCCTACAGCCAGAAGCTCGCGCAGCCCGACGCGGCGGTGGCGGCCCTCGAGCGGGCGGCCCAGCTCGACCCCGAGTCGCGCCGCGCGCTGTGGACGCTGGCCGAGCACTACATGCGGGAGAAGGAGTGGGTCAAGGCGATGCCGCTCCTCGACCCGCTCGTCGACAAGCTCGACGCCGACGACGACAAGGAGCAGCTCTGCCGCGTCCACAAGCACCTCGGGCTCTGCGCCGAGCAGCTCTACCAGTTCGAGCGCGCGCTCGACGAGCTGCGGATCGCCTCGGGCCTGATGCCGCCGGACCGCGACACGCTGATGGCCCTGGCGCGCCTCAACTACAAGAAGGAGAGCTACGCCGAGGCGGAGCGCTACCTCCAGCAGGTCGTGGACAAGTACAAGAGCGACCTGTCGAGCGAGGAGCTCATCAGCATCTACATGCAGCTCGGCGAGTCCGCGCTCATGCTCGGCCACATCGAGCAGGCGCAGAAGCACCTGCAGAACGTGGTCCGCGAGGAGCCGCACAACGCCAACGCCCTCGGGCAGATCGTCCAGGTCCTCCAGGCCCACGGCGACTGGAAGGGCGCCATCGCCTACATGGAGCAGCTCCTGCTCCTCAAGGGCGACGACCTCGAGCGCTACCAGCTGCAGCTCTCCATCGGCGAGGTCTACGACCAGCGCCTCGGTGACCGCGCGGCGGCCGCGGCGGCCTACCGGGCGGCCCTGGACCTCGGCGTCTTCCCGAAGGAGCCGGCCCTCAAGCTCGTCGAGCTGGCCGTCGCCGACCAGGACTTCGTCGAGGCCATCCGCCACCTCAACCGCCTCATCTCCATCGAGGAGGACGCGAAGCGGCGGGCGCAGTTCGCGTTCACGGCCGCGGTGCTCTACCGCGACCAGCTGAACGACATGAGCCAGGCCATCAAGTACTTCAACCTGAGCCTGGACAACAACCTGACGAACCTGAAGGCGTTCGAGACCATCGACACCCTGCTCACCGCGGCGAAGGAGTGGAAGCCGCTCGAGCAGAACTACCGTCGCATGATCCAGCGCGTCCAGAAGGTCGCCGGCGAGTGGGAGGAGGCGCCCAAGCTCCTCTTCATGCTCTACAAGAACCTCGGCGAGATCTACCGCTCGCGGCTCAAGCGGCTCGACTACGCCATCAGCGCGTTCGAGCTGGCCCGTAAGCAGCGCCCGCGCGACGAGGCGGTGCGTGAGATCCTGGCGAGCCTCTACGAGCTGACCAAGGACGGGGCGCCCCGCGCCATCGAGAACCACCGCTTCCTGGTGCAGCAGCGCCCGGACCGCATCGACAGCTACCACCGCCTCGTCGACCTCTTCAAGAAGGTCGGGCAGGCGGACAGCGCGTGGGCGGTCGCCGGTCTCCTGGTCACCCTGGGCCAGGCGAACGAGCAGGAGCGGCACTTCTACGAGACCTACGTCTCGCCGGGCATGTCCGAGCCGCACCGCGTCATCGACCACACGATGTGGATGCAGAGCGTCATGTCGCGCGGCGAGGACCCGGAGCTCGGCCGCATCTTCGAGCTGATCTACATCGGCCTCGGGAAGAACCTCCCCTCCAAGAAGGACAAGGAGTTCAACCTCAAGAAGAAGAACCGGCTCGACCTCAACGACGGGATGGTGGTCTGCAGCGCCGCGCGCTCGGTGGTCCGCATGTTCGGTCTGCAGGCGCCGGACTTCTACCGCGGCGAGGAGGCGACGGGCATCGAGATCCTGCCGACCAACCCGCCGTGCATCCGGCTCGGCACCGACATGATGTCGGGCCGCTCGGACAAGGAGCTGGCGTTCTACATCGCCAAGTTCCTGAGCTACTTCCACCCGAGCCACATCATCGCGACGGTCTACGGGCGCGAGGCCCTCGATCACCTGTACATGGCGGCCGCGAGCCTGGTGGACCCGAACTACCAGCTCGTCCTCCGCGACGACCTGGCGGCGTCCGAGCAGCAGCTCATCGCCCAGACGGTCGGCGACCTCAAGCAGGTGCTCGAGAAGTCGATGGCGCCCGAGGTGCGGCAGCAGCTCACCGCCGTGATGCAGAGCTTCTGGAGCCGCAACCCGGCGCCGGACACGGGCCGCTGGCACCGCCACATCGAGCTCACCGCGAACCACGCCGGGCTCGTCGCCTCGGGTGACGTGGCGCTCGTCGGGCAGCTCATCAAGGGCGAGTCCACCGCGCTCTCGAAGCTCAAGAACTCCGAGAAGCTCAAGGAGATCGTGCAGTACGTCATCTCCGAGCCGTACCTGCTGCTCCGGCGGCAGCTCGGCGTCGGCATCGACTACAGCGAGCTCCTGGGGTGAGCGACCACGACGCCCCGGCCGCCGCGCTCGGCGAGCCGGGGACGCTCTTCATCGTCGCGACGCCCATCGGCAACCTCGACGACATCACGATCCGGGCCCTGCGCGTCCTGCGCGGGGTCGACCGGATCCTCTGTGAGGACACGCGGGTCACGCGGGTGCTGTGCGAGCGGCACGGCATCCGCGCGCCGCTCCTGCGCCACGACGCCCACACCGAGGCGCGGAGCGCGGCCGGCGCCATCGCGCTGCTCGAGGCCGGCGAGCGCCTCGCCCTCGTCAGCGACGCGGGCACGCCCGGGGTCAGCGACCCGGGGCAGCGCCTCGTCCGCGACGTGGTGGCCGCCGGCTTCACGGTCGTGCCGGTGCCCGGACCGAGCGCGCTGACGGCGGCGATCAGCGCGAGCGGCCTGGGCGCGACCGGCTTCTCCTTCGGCGGCTTCCTGCCGAAGACCCGCGGGCCGCTCGACGCGCTCCTCGGCGGGCTCCCGCCCGGGACCCACGCCTTCTACGTCCCCGCCCGGGACCTCCCGACGACCTGCGCGCGCGTGGCCGAGCACCCCGCGATCAGCGCGCTCGTCGTGGCCCGTGAGCTCACCAAGGCCCACGAGACCTTCTACCGCGGCACGCCCGCCGCCGTGGCGGCCCAGCTCGCCGCCGATCCCAACGCCGTCCGCGGCGAGGCCGTCCTCCTCCTCGAGGTGATCGCCCGCGAGGTCGACGACGACGCGATCCGCGACGCGCTCGAGGCCGCGCGGGCGCGGGGCGCGAGCCTCAAGACCGCCGCCGCGGAGGTCGCCGCCGAGCTCGGGGTCAAGAAGCGCCGCGTCTATCAGCTCGGCCTCGACGCCGACTGAGTCGTCCGACCGCCCGGGACGCGGCCCCCCCGTCGAGGGGCCACCCCGCAGATGACCCGAGCCGGTGCCGGATGCTATAGGGCAGCGATGAACGACGACTCCCTCTGGAAAGGCTGCCCGCTGGCCGTGGTCGACGTGGAGACCACGGGCCTCGACCCCAAGGTCGACCGCGTCATCGAGATCGCCGTCATCGAGATGCGGGATGGCGAGGTCACCGACCGCTTCGCGGCGCTCGTCAACCCGGACCAGGAGGTCCCCGACGAGGTCGTCCGGATCACCGGCATCCAGCCCGAGCAGCTCGTCGGCGCGCCGCGCTTCGCCACCCTCGCCGCCGAGGTCCGCGCGCGCCTCGAGGGGCGCGTGTTCGTCGCCTACAACCTCCCCTTCGACCGCGCCTTCATCAAGGCCGAGCTCGAGCGGGCCGGCCTCGACTTCCCCGAGGTCGTGCCGATCGACCCGCTCGTCTTCATCCGCGAGCTGCACAAGAACCAGGGCTCGAAGCGCCTCGGCGCGGTCGCCGAGCGCCTCGGCATCTCCCTGGAGAACGCCCACCGGGCCGCCGACGACGCCGAGGTCGCCGGCCGCATCCTCTACGCCCTCGCGCCCCAGCTCCCCGCGCGCCTCGGCGACCTCCGGCTCCTCCAGGGCCAGTGGGAGCGGCAGCAGGCCAACGACATGGCGGGCTGGCGCAACCGCCGCGGGGGCGGCATGGAGGCGGTCGGCGGCGGCCTCGCCCAGGAGCGCGGCAACGCCCTCGGGCCGGCCTACATCTACGGCGACGACACCGATCCCGTCCGCTACATGTTCGTGCACCTGCCGGACTCGGGCGCGCGTCGCACCTGAGCCGCCCGCGACGGGAGGAGGGGCCCCGGGCCCCGCGGTTACAGAATTCTCGCCCCGGGCCCCGAGACGAACTCCTCGCGACTTCGGCGGATTGGCGCGTCACGCTTTCGTCATGTGCCCCGGGCGGCGTTGACGTCGACGGGCGCGCCGTCTATCGTCCGCGCATTCTACGCGCGCCCAGCGCGCCGTGGCCCTGATCGGGTCACCACGCTCATCCCTGCTCACTCCGACGACACGGAGGAATCGATGACCCGCTTCATTGGACTCTCGATCCTGGCCCTCACGCTGACCTTCACCGCCTGCGGCGGCGGCGACAAGAAGAAGGACGAGCCGGCCCCGACGACGGCGCCCGTCGTGACGATGTCGGCCGACCAGGCCCTCATCGGCACCTGGAAGGACGGCAGCAACACCTTCATGTTCGGCGCCGACAAGAGCTTCAAGTGGATGCAGAGCCGCCCCTGTGGCGCTCCGCCGTGCCCGACGACGACCTCGGCCGGCACCTACTCGATCCGCCACGGCGACATCTTCATCAACCTCGACGGCGCCGACGAGGTCATGAAGATGTCCTTCAACGCCGACCAGTCCCAGCTCACGCTCCAGAGCAACAAGCGTGGGCAGAGCTGGGGCCTCATGCGGGGCAACTGATGCCCTGAGCGGCCGGGCTCCGCGACGCGGCGCCCGACCCGAGGTTCGAGATCGAGCAGAGGCAGCCTTATGGCTGCCTCTCTCTTTTTGGATGCTCGATGGCCGGAGTCCGAGTGCGAACCCACGTCGACCGCGGCGGGACCTTCACCGACGTCGTCATCTTCGACGACGCCGGGCACGTCCACCTCGAGAAGGTCCCCTCCAACGTGGCGGTCGTCGGTGCGCTCGCCCGAGGCGCGCTCACCTTCGGGACCACCGTCGCGACCAACGCGCTGCTCGAGCGGCGCGGCGTCCGAACCGCGCTCTTCGTGACCGCCGGCTTCGCCGACCTGCCGTGGCTCGGCGACCAGGCGCGCCCCGCGCTCTTCGATCCGGACGCGCGCTGGCCCGAGCCGCTCGTGGACCGCGTCTTCGAGGTCGAGGGCCGGCTCGCCGCCGACGGGACCGAGCTCGAGCCGCTGCGCCTTCCCGCGGACCTCGATCTCGACGGGATCGAGGCCGCCGCCGTCGTCCTCGTCAACAGCCACCAGAACCCCGCCCACGAGCTCGCCGTCGCCGCGGCGCTGCCGCTCCCCTTCGTCTCCCTCGGCCACCGCGCCTCCCCGGAGCTCGGCTACCTCGCGCGCGTCGAGACGACCCTCGTCGACGCCGCGATCACCCCGATCCTCCAGGCCGCGGTCGCCCGCGACGCGATCCCCGCCGACGCCCTCGCCGTCCGCTCCGACGGGAGCCTCTGCCCGGCGCCCGCTCTTCGCGCCCCCGACGCCGTCCTCAGCGGACCGGCCGGCGGCGTCCTCGCGGTCGCCGAGGTGGCCCGCCAGGCCGGCTTCGCCCACGCCGTCGGCCTCGACATGGGCGGGACCTCGACCGACGTCTGCCGCGTCGACGTCGGCACCCTGCCCCACCGCGAGGGCGAGCTGCGCGTCGCCGGCGTGCGCCTCCGCCGCCCCATCCTCGAGG
>SBGO01000354.1 GCA_006226565.1 Deltaproteobacteria bacterium
GAGGCGCCCGCGGACGACGCCGTCGTGGCCGCGCCGACGCCGCTCGAGGGGCCGCCGACGGTGGTCGACCAGGCCACCTGCGAGGCGGCCTGCGAGCACGCGCTCGCGATCGCGCTTGGCGAGCTGCCGGCCGAGGCCGGCGACGAGACCAGGCAGGCGCTCGCGGACGGGATGCGCGGCGAGTGCCCGAAGCGGTGCGTCGAGCGCGCCTCGCTGGAGTCGGTCCGCTGCATCATGGCGGCGACCACGCTCCTCGGCCTCGGCGCGTGCTCGGAGTAGGGCGCGCCGGCAAACGGTGAGAAATTGGCCCCATCGGCGCGGTTGCCCCACCATGCGCGGGCACCGACCGGGGGAGCCGTGAACGAAGAGCAACCGCAGCTGAGTGACATGACGCATGGTCTGCCGCTCTTCCCGCTGCCGCGCTATACCCTGTTCCCCAACACCCTCGTGCCGTTCCACGTCTACGAGCCGCGCTACCGGCGCATGCTCGGCGACTGCCTGAGCGGCCGCCGGCTCCTCGTGGTCGCCGCCCTCGCGCCCGGCTGGGAGCACGTGCCCGACGGTGTGGCCCCGGAGACGCTCCCGGTCGCCGGGCTCGGCCGCGTGCTGAGCGATCGGCGCTACCCCGACGGGCGCCTCGACCTGTTCGTGCACGGCATCGCGCGGGTCCGCCTGGTCGAGGCCCGGCACGACCCGTGGACGGTGGTGGACATCGAGCCGCTCGCCGATCGGCTCGAGGCCTCGCTCGACGGGGCGCTCCCGCGGCTCGCGACGGTCGCGTCGCGCCTGGCCGCGGCGCTCGGGGACGAGGGAGACGGCGTGCGCGAGCTGCTGTCGTCGAGCTCCGACCCCGGGGTCCTGTCGAACCGCCTCGCCGCGCTCCTCGTCGACGACTTCGCCGAGCGCCAGCGCCTGCTCGAGACGCGCTGCCCGGTCGCGCGCTGCGATCGGCTCGTCTCCTGGCTCGGCGAGATGGTCCTCCGTACCGACGACTTCGGGGCGGAGGCCGCGCACTGACCGCCGTGCGGGAACCGATGGCCGGTCGCGGTTGTCGAATCCCGCGACCCTGATATCCTCGCGCCGTCTCGCGGGCAGGCCCCGGGAGACGCGCTGACGGACAGCCGCGCCCTCCGCGACGCGCGCTCATTTCTCTCGTCGGAGATCGTTTCCGCGGCTCGTTCGTAACAGCGGGCATGTCGTGGAGCACGCACCAGGAAGAGCACCTCGTTGGAGCAGAGCCTCTCGGACGAGCAATTGATGGAGCGGTTCCTGAGCGGGCGTGCCAGCGCGTTCCAGGTGCTCAGCGACCGCCATGGTGCGCGCATCTACAACTTCATCCTGCGCCAGGTCCGCGATCAGGAGCTGGCGCGGGACCTGGTCCAGGAGACCTTCCTCCGGGTCGTCAAGAACGCGAGCAGCTTCAAGGCCCAGTCGAAGTTCACGACCTGGCTCTACACCATCGCCCGCAACCAGTGCATCGACGCGCTGCGGCGCGCGAAGCACCGCCGCCACGCCTCCCTCGACAAGCCCCTGTCGAAGGACGACGACGGGGGCGCGACCTTGCTCGACATGGTCGCGGACGATCGCCCGGGGCAGGCGACGCAGGCGCGAGATCGGCGCTTCGTCGCGGCCCTCGAGGGGGCCCTCGCGGCGCTCCCGGACGAGCAGCGGGAGGTCTTCTTGATGCGCGAGATGGAGGGCCTAAAGTTCCGCGAGATCGCCGACATCGTCGGGATCCCCGAGAATACGGTCAAGAGCCGGATGCGCTACGCGCTCGAGGCGCTCCGGGGGCACCTGGCCGAGTTCGCAGACAGCTACTGAGCGTTGAACCCCACCACGAGGACGTGAGGCAGAAGAGCACGTGAAGATGACCCGCCAAGAGCTCGACGAGCTGCTCGTCGACTACCTCTACGACGAGCTCGAGCCCGCGCAGCGCGTGGCGTTCGAGGAGGGGCTCGACGAGCACCCGGAGCTCGCCGCGGAGGTCGAGGCGCACCGGAAGACCCGGTCGATGGTGGCCGACATTCCGACCTTCGCGCTCCCGCCCGGCCTCCTCGACGGCGTCCTCGCCGAGGCGCAGCAGGTCGCGGGCGCCGCCGCCGCCGCCGCCGCCGCCGCTGCCGAGAAGCGGCCGGGCTTCTTCGAGCGCCTCTCCCGCCTCATCATGCAGCCGGCGTTCGCCACGGCGGCCCTCGCGGTGGTCGTGATCGGCGTCGGCGTCATCTACATGTCGCGGCCGGACCCGATGTCGGATCCGAACCGCCAGCGCCTCGAGCCGGTCGTCGCCATGCGCGCCGAGCCCACCGCGGCCGCAGGCGACAAGAGCAAGGCGGAGGAGGCCGACACCCCGAAGGTGGCGGCCGCGAAGGACGAGGCCCCCGCGACGAAGGAGACCTTCGCGCAGGGGAGCGCCGCGGCCGACGAGGCGCCGCCGGCCCCGCCCGAGATCGCCGAGGGTGACGGCGCCGTCGCGACCGGCGGCGTCGAGGGCCTCGGGGCCGTCGGGGGCGTCGGGGTTGCGGACG
>SBGO01000197.1 GCA_006226565.1 Deltaproteobacteria bacterium
CCCCGCCGGAGACCGCGCCGGCGCCCGTCGAGGTCGAGCCGCCGCCGCCGCCGCCGCCGCCGTGCCTCGATCTCGGCGACGAGGCCTACGCGGTCGCGCCGATGCTCGAGCGCGTGGCGCTCGTCGCGAAGGGGCACGCGCTCTACTTCTGCCGCCGCGAGACGGACGCCCCGGCGTGCTACACCCTCGACCTCGACTCCGGCGCGCTGGCGATCGCCGAGATCCCGAGCGGCTTCGACGACGCCTGGTCCAAGGCGCCCGTGCCCGAGCCGCTGCGCGTGTCCGAGGACGGACGCGTCGCGGAGGTGTGCCAGGAGGGCGGGCGCTGCCGGCCGCTCAAGCTCCCGGTGCGCTCGGGCACCGTCACCGACGCCAGCGTGTCCGCGGACGGACGCCACGCCGCGCTGACGGTCGCGGCCGACGACCAGTACACCATCCAGCTCTACGCCCTGCCGACCGGGCGCGCCCTCAAGCGCATCACCGTGGCGAGCGAGCCCTTCCCGTGCGCGACGGCGCACTTCGTCGCCAACACGCTCCTGGTGATGCAGAACATCTGCGCCGGGCCGGCCGGCTACGCGTGGCTCGCGGACCCGAAGAGCGCCAAGCGCGTCGCCTGGGTCGGCGGCACCTCCGAGTTCGGCGCCTGGAGCCTCCACGAGCAGCCGGTCGACGGCGATCTCTGGGCGTTCCGACAGGAGGCCGGCCGCGAGATCGTGGTGCAGAGCGTCGCCGACGGGCACATCGCGCACCGGGTCGACCTCGAGGCCACGTTCCCGACCAGCGAGGACGGGACGGTGCTCGCGGACCCCGACGCCGGCCTGATGCTGCGCGACGAGGCGACCGGCGAGCTCGTCGTGGTGCACGACGGGCCGGCCCAGGGGCGCGTGGTCCGCGTCGACCCGCGCACCGGCACGATCGTGAAGGTGGTCGACGTGCCGCGCTGCGCCCGGTGACGCGACGGGGCGGGCCCGGCGCACGCCAGGCCCGCCCTCCGGCTCACTCGATGTAGTCGGCGACGGCGAGGGCGACCTCGCGCGAGCGCGTGGCGAAGACCCGCGCGGCGGCCGCGACCGCGTCCGCGCCGAGGCCGTCGTGCACCTCGAGGATCCACTCGGTGACGAGGTCGGCGTCGTTGTCGAGGTAGACCTTCACGATGCCGTCGCGGTTCTGGGCGTTGACCTTGAGGAGCCACTCGGCGGACGGGATGACGTCCTTCTGCTTGCCCCAGAGCGTCGTCATGCGGATGAGCTCCTTGCCGCGGTTGGGCTGCAGGACCGTGACGACGCCGATGTCGGGGTAGCGCGCGACGATCGCCGAGCCGTTCTCGCGGGCCTCGGCGCCGTCGGCGTTGAGCGCGTTGACGAGGACGGTGCTCTGGTAGACGCGCGCGCTGTCCTCGGGCGGGGCGTGGCCTGACAGGCTGGCGCAGGCCTGGCCGGTGACCATGAGCCCGAGGGCGAGGAGCGACAGGGCGGCGGTGCGGAGGTGACGAGGCATGGAGACTCCTGTTCGGGGCGGCTCCCGTCGTGGTGCCGCGGGGTGTCGTCGCCGTCAGCGGCGCGCTGGTGGCAGCTGAGGGACGACGCGCCGCGCGCATCTTGAAAAGCGATCGCACCGCGGCCCGTCGGCGCCGCGATCCGGCCGTGAGCGGGCGGGCGCGCCCCGCGGTTCAGTCGCGCATGGCCCCGAGCAAGGCGCCGCGCACCCGCCGGAACTCCGCCTCGAGGGCGTCGAGCAGCTCGGAGACCGCGGAGAGCTCGCCGCCGGAGGTCGCGAGCTCCACGTGGGAGGCGATCCCGGACAGGCGCAGGGCGCCGACCTCGTGGAAGCGCGTTCGGATGCTCCCGGCGGTCACCTCGATGCTCACGGTGTCCTGCTTGGCGAGGGACACGCGCATCGCGCGCAGCTGGTCCGGGAAGTCCTCGACGTAGCGCTTGACCGTCGACGCCGAGGCGTCGTCTCGGGTGACGTAGTCGCGGACGCGCGCCTCCAGCGTCGAGACCGGCCGCCGCGAGCGGACCGTGGCCGGCCCAGCCGGGGTCCCGCCGCTCGAGCTGCCCGAGATGGCGCCACGCCAGCCGCCCCCGACCCGAACGACCGGTAGCCCCGGGGAGGTGGCGTCGGCCTCGAGGCCCTCGCCCTCCTGGGTCGAGGTCACGTCGCCCGGGAGCGCCTGGCTGCGGACCGCCCGGCGCGGCTCCCAGGCCCCGGTCACGCGCTCGTCGCCGCTGGGCGCGACGAACTCGAGGGTGCTCTCGGTCCCGTCCTGGACGGGCGCAGACGCAGGCTGTGCCACCATCTCGAGGGTTCCGGGGCGGCCGCCGAAGCGCTGGGGCGTCGCGGTCAACGCGCTCAGACGCTCCTCGAGATCGAGGGTGCGGCGGCGCTCCTCCTCGAGCAGCTCGCGGAGCGCCGCGCGCTCGGCGTCCACCGCCGTGCCACGCCGGGCGCTCGGCTCGGGATCCTGCCCCTCCGCGAGGGAGCCGCGGAGCGCGGCCAGCTCGGCCTCGAGGCGATCGGCTGA
>SBGO01000616.1 GCA_006226565.1 Deltaproteobacteria bacterium
GGGCGCGGGCTCGGCGGGCGCGGAGGCGGTCGGCGCGGGCTCCATCTGGTCC
Organism: Deltaproteobacteria bacterium; assembly: GCA_006226565.1. GTDB lineage: Bacteria > Myxococcota_A > UBA9042 > PHBI01 > PHBI01 > PHBI01. The sequence continues at coordinate 53 of SBGO01000616.1, forward strand.
GCCGCGGGCGCGGGCGTCGGCGCGGTGGGCGGCTTCGCCGGGGCCTTCTGGCTCGCCTGGTTGAGGATCATCCCCAGGTTGGTGATGACGCTCTTGAACATCTCCGGGAGGATCGGCGGGACGGCGTCGCCCTTGCGGGTGTCGAAGGCGACGGAGGCGTTGATCTTGGCGACGTCCGCCTCGGTCGTGGCGCCGCCACCGGGCGTCAGCTTGACCTCGACCCCCGGCCCGGCCTCTCCCGGGGTGGCCTTGGCCGCCGCGGCCTCCTTCTTCTTCGCGTCCACCGTCTTCTGGGTGGTGTCGAGCGCCTGGACGAGCATCTGCCCGAGCCCCAGCATGAGCCCCTGGAGCGGGTTGGGCGGCTGCTTCGGGGCCCCGGGGGCGGGGCGCTTGGAGAGCTTCTCCGCGAGCATGTGCTTGAAGCCCGTCAGGAGCGCCTCCATCAGCGGACCGCCGTGGACCTGCAGCGAGTCGTTTTGGAGCGCGAACTCCATCCTCCCGTCGGGGGTCTCCTGGATCCCGTCCTCGAGGACCTTCGTGATGGCCTCGCCGATGGCGTCGTCCATCCGCTTGCGCCACTCGGGGCGGTCGCCGCTCTCGGCCCGCTTGGCGAGCCACTGGCGCTTGAGGTCCTTGATGAGCTCCGCCTTCTTCGGGGTCATCGACCGCGGCAGCGCGTTGATCTTCTCGATCTCCGCGGTCAGCTCCGCGAACTCGGCCTCGATCTCCGCGAGCAGCTGCGGATCGTCCAGCCCCTCGAGCGGCGGCCCCCCGGCTCCCTCCTGGCTCATGCGCCCTCCGTCCTATAGCGCGTAGACCCCGACCGCCGTCTCCCGACCGCGCAGCACGTGCTTGCCCTGGGGCATCGCCGCCGCCTTGAGGTCGTCGTGGAGGCGCTCGAAGGTCGCCTGGCTCACGAGGATCGTGGTCTTGGTCTGCTTGTTCATCTGCTCGAGGCGCGCCGCGACGTTCACGACGTCACCGAGCACCCCGTACTTCATCCGGGTGCGGCTGCCGATGTTGCCGGCGACCACCGTGCCGGTGTGGATGCCGACGCGCGTCGTCAGCGCGCCGTGACCGCTCTCGCGCCAGACGTCGCCGACGCGCGTGTCGTCCCACTCGGCGTTCAGCTCGACGAGCCGCTCGCGCATCGCGAGCGCGCAGCGGACCGCCCGCTCGGCGTGCTCGTTGACGTCGTTCGGGGTGTTGAAGACGCACAGGATGGCGTCGCCGATGAACTCGATGACGACGCCGTCGTGGGCGTCGATGACCTCGTTCATCGCCCCGAGGTAGCTGTTGAGGACCCCGATCATCTCCTGCGGATCGATCTTCTCGTTCATGGTCGAGTAGCCCTGGATGTCGCTGAACAGGATGGTCGCCTCCCGTTCCTCGCCACCGAGCGCCATCTTCGTCCGATCCCCGAGCACCTTGCGCGCCACCTCGGCCGAGACGTAGCGGCCGAAGGTGTCGCGGATGAAGTCGCGCTCCTGCAGGCTCTCCGCGATGACGTCGAAGTGCCGCGCGACCATGCCGAACTCGTCCCTGCGGGTGTCCTGGACGCGCCCCACGAAGTCGCCGGCCGCGATGCGCCCCGCCGCCCGGTTGATCTCGGCCAGCGGGCCGCGGATCCGGCGCCCGGTCCAGAGCGCCAGCAGCACCATCAGGAGCCCGGTGATCCCGTACAGGACCAGCGTCGTCGTGAGCACGCGCTCCTGCATCTCGTGGACGCGCGCCGCGTCGACGTCGAGCCCGACGAGGCCGATCGACTCGCCCGACGGGAGCCGCAGCGGCGCGTAGCCGCTCAGGCTCGGCCCGAACTCGTCGGCCCAGACCTGGGACTCGACCGCGACCTGGTCGAGCCCCTCGAGCATCCGCGGCAGCTTGGTCGCGTCGTAGGCCTGGCCCGGCTTGCCGCTCCGCCCCTCGACCGCGTAGTCGACGATGAAGCGCAGGTGCCCCGGCGTGTCGGTCTTCCGGAGCGCGTAGATCGTGCTGATGTCCTTGTCGGTGGTGGCGACGGCCTCGAAGCGCCGGGCGAGGTCCCGGACCTCGGGCGAGTCGGGCGCGCCCTCGGGGCTCAACGCCGCGAGCGCCGGGACGTCGATGTTCAGCGCGAGCGTCGTGACGGTGGCCCGCAGCTTGTCCTGGAGGCCGCCCAGGGCGGCGTCGTAGCCGAACTGGTAGAAGAGCACCGCCATCGCGGTGAGCATCAGGAAGACCACGCCGCCGAGCGCCAGCGTCAGCCGCACGTGGAAGCGGTGGAACCACTTCACCCGGAACTCCGGGGTCGCGCTGCTCGCCGGCTCGGGCGCCGCCTCGCTGCCCGCGAGGACGCGCGCCGGCTCGACGCGGGGCGTGCGAGGCGGGGGATGCTCCGCGGGCGGTTCGGGGGCCGACAAGCTCACGGCGCCCATCATCGACCGCGCCGCGCGAACCCGCAAGCCGCGCCGGGCGGTCGCGGCCGCAGTTGT
>SBGO01000358.1 GCA_006226565.1 Deltaproteobacteria bacterium
GCTCCGCGTCGCGGACACCGCGCGCTCCTGGCTCGAGCGCGAGGCGGCGCGGCTCCGCGACCTGATCGTGGCCAGCGCCGGCCGGCAGGCCGCCCTCGGCACGACGATGGCCGACGGCGGTGAGCTCTCGCCGGGGCCGCTCGAGCACGTCGACGATGCCACCTGGAGCGCGTTCCTGGCGGGCGGCGAGGACTGAGCGAGCCGCGGCCCGGCCCTCCGAGGCGCTTCGCCGCGGGGGGCTGGGCGTTGCTCGCCCGCCAGAGGACGCCCGTCAGAGGACGCTGGTGATGTGCGCCCCCTCGAGCCACGGGACCAGCATGCGCGGGCCGAGGAGCTTGCCGATCACCCGGTAGCGCGAGGCGAAGCCGCCCGAGGTGGCGGCGTCCTCGCAGCGGACGTCGCGCCCGTTCAGGAAGGAGGCGTGGCACAGGTCGACGCGGTCGCCGTCGATGACGAGGAGCGCCGCGTGGCGGTCGAGCCCCACGGCGTAGAGCCCGTCGCCGCCGGCGGCGCGTACGGCGTCGAGGACCTCGCCCGCCTCGCGGTCGGAGAAGCGCCAGGTCTCGGCCGGGTCCGACAGCGTCAGGATGATCTTCTCCGACGCCGCCTGCGCCAGCGCCACCCGGTCGATGTCGAAGCCCGCGTGGCGGACGATGGTGGTGACGAAGTAGCCGCAGGCGATGCTGCCCTCCCCCGGCGTCACGCTGTGCCCGTTGAAGGTCCAGGCGGTGCCCTCCCAGCGCGGGATCAGCTCGCGAAGGGCCAGCCGCCACGCGCTCTCGCGCGCCTCGTCGAGGATCGCCGCGCGCGCCGCCGCGTCTCCCTCCGCGGCCGCCCAGCGACGCCCGAGGGCGACCCGCTCGCGCTCGCCGTCCTGTCGCGCCCGGGCGTAGGCCGCCACGAGGTCCTCGCCGCGCTCGGGCGGCGCCGCGATCGGGTCCTCACCACACCCGCTCACCCCGAGAGCGAGCCCCAAGCACACCAGCCGCGCGGCCATCCCCATCATCACGAACCTCCCAGCAGCTCCCAGGACGCGTGGGCGGGCCGGCCGATTCCCGACGCCCCACCTTGCGCCGCGCGAGCCGCGCCGGCACCCTCCCCGGGATGGCTTCGATCTGCTGGTGGACCTTCGCCCTCGGCCTGCTCGCCGCCCTGCTCGCGCTCAACGTGGTGCGCACGCCGCGCTGGCCGGGGCCGGCGGCGGTGCTGCTCTTCCTCCCGGCGTGGACGATGGGCGAGCTGCCCTTCCACGTCATCGCCCTCGAGGGGCTGGGGGCCGCCGCGCTGGTGGCGGGCGGCGCGCTCGACGGCTGGCCAGGCGCGACCGGCCTCGCCCTCTTCGGCGTGGCCTGGCTCCTCCACCTCCTCGCCTGGCGCCGCGCGGACCAGGTGCGACCGCGCCTCGCGGCCCTCGGCCTCCCGACCGAGCGCCCCCGCCGCACCCTGCTCGAGCTCCTGTGGCCGTTCCACGCCCACCGCGGCGGCGTGACCCGCACGGCGCTCCGCTGGGAGACCGAGACGGACTGGACCCAGCCGGCCGACCTCTACCGCCTCCCCGCCCGCCCCGACGCGCCGCCGGCGCCCATCCTCGTCTACATCCACGGCGGCGGCTGGGTGATCGGCTCGCGCGGCAACCAGGGCCTCCCGCTCATGGTGGGCCTCGCCCGCCGCGGCTGGCTCTGCGTCTCGGTCGAGTACCGCCTCAGCCCCCGCGCGACCTTCCCCGACCACGTCATCGACGTGAAGCGCGGCCTGGCCCAGGTCCGCGCCCGCGCCGCCGAGTGGGGCGGAGACCCCGATCGCGTCTACATCTCCGGCGACTCGGCCGGCGGCCACCTGGCCACCCTCGCCGCCCTCGCCCCCGAGCGCCGCGACTGGCAGCCCGGCTTCGAGGGCGCCGACACCTCGGTCGCCGGCGGCGTCATCGGCTACGGCGTCTACGACTTCACCAGCCGCGAGGGCCAGTGGCCCCACGGCAGCTTCCGCCGCCTGCTCGAGCGCGCGGTCCTCAAGCGCCGCCTGCGGGACGCGCCCGACCTCTTCCACGACGCCTCGCCGTGGGACCACGTCGGCCCGACCGCGCCGCCGCTGCTGCTCCTCCACGGCACCCACGACAGCGTCGTCCCGATCGCCGAGGCGCGCGCCTTCGCCCGCCACGCCGACACCGTCGCCCCGGGGCGCGTGACCGTGCTCGAGGCCCCCCACGGCCAGCACGCCTTCAACCTCTTCCGCTCGCGCCGCTCGGATCTCGTCGTCCCCGCGGCGATCCACTGGCTGGTCGAGCTCGACGCCGCGCGCGCCGTGCGGTCCGGGGCGCGTCAGGACGCGCCCGACGTCGCGGAGCGCGCGCTGGCCTGAGGGTCAGGGCAGCGCTGCGCTCGCGCCGCTGAGCACCGTGGTCCAGCTGCGCCCGTGGATGTGGCCGATGGTGGTGCCGCAGAAGCTCCAGACACCGCTCTCCCCGGGGCGCAGGAAGGCGAGCTCCAGGTCGCCCTCGCCATCGATGGGCAGCGGCTCGAGCCGCTGGCCGTCGTAGACGTCCACCCCGCCGAGGTGGGCGGCGTAGATGAGCCCGCCGTGCGCGGCGACGCCGTAGTAGTCGCGCTCGGGGTCGCCCACGTCGAGCCGCTCCCAGCGCGCCCCGGCGCCGAGGAGGACGACCCCGCCGGCGCCGGCAATCGCGTAGCGCCCGTCGTCGAGGAGCGCGATGCTCGAGAGCTTCGCGTTGTCGGGCACCGCCAGGTCGCGCCAGGCGTGCCCGTCGAAGTGGGCCGCGACGCCGTGCTGCGACACGGCGACCATGTCGTCGAGGCGCGCGCCGGCGATGTCCTTGAGGGTGACCGCGTCTGGGTAGACGTCCACGAACGGCATCGCCTCGAGCGCCCCACGGCGCAGGGCATAGACCTGGCCGAAGGCGCCGACGCAGACCGGCGTCCCGTCGATGACCCGCAGGCGTCGCAGCGGGCCGCGCTCGGCCGCGGCCGGGTTCCGGTACAGCTTGCGAGACGCCTTGAGCCCCTCCAGGGAGTCGACGCCGCGCCAGCGGAACTGCACGACGACGCCGCGCTCACCGAGCGCGTAGGCGTTCTCGTGGTCGGCGTCGATGGAGACGAAGGCCTCGCCGCTGATGCCGAAGCGCGCCGCGAAGCCGTCGCCCACCAGGGCGAGGTCGTTCCGCTGGCGATCGTCGTCGTCCCCGACCGTGCAGGCCAGCGCGACGCACCCGTCGGCGAGGGCGACGCCCTCCTGGATGAAGGCCTCGGGGCTCAAGACGGCTTCGAGCTTCATGCCCCGAGGTGTACCCGAGACCGGCGAGCGAGCAAGCGCAATCGACGCACCCGGGTGGCGCAGCCAGGGCCTTCGCTCCTCGGGGGGCGCACAACGTGGTCACCACCGTGCGGCCCGGCGGCGCTCTTGCTTGACGGAGGGGCCTCGCGCGGCGACCTTCCGGCCATGCCGCGCGACGACCTGAAGATCCTGCTCCTCCAAGCCCGCGCGCCGGGCGACGCCAGCCGTGACCATGAGCGCGAGTGCTTCGCCCGCGCCGCCGGGGTCGCGGAGACCCAGCTCGTTCCCCACGACCTGACCGGCGGCCCGCCCAGCGCCGCCGCCGTCGCCGCCTGCGACGCGGTCATGGTGGGCGGGGCCGGCGAGTTCTACGTCTCGAAGGGCGATCTGCCCGAGCACGAGCGCACCCTCGACTGGTTCCGCGAGCTCGCCGACCACGGCCCGCCGACCTACGCCTCGTGCTTCGGCTTCCAACTCCTCGTCGCGGCGCTGGGCGGCGAGATCATCTACGACCCCGAGCGCCTCGAGGTCGGGAGCTTCGACCTCGCCCTCACCGACGCGGGCCGGAACGACCCGCTGTTCGGGGGCCTGCCCGAGAGCTTCGTCGCCCAGCTCGGCCACAAGGACCGGGCGGTCCGCTTCCCCGACGGGATCCCGAACCTCGCGGCGAGCAGCCTGAGCCCGTTCCAGGCGCTGCGCCTGCCGGGGCGGCCGCTATGGGCCAGCCAGTTCCACCCGGAGCTGCGCCACGTCGACAACATCTGGCGCTACGAGAAGTACCTCGAGATCTACGGCAAGCACCACGACGCGGACGAGCGGCGCGCGGTCATCGACGCCCACCGGCCGAGCCCGGAGGCGTCGACGCTCATCCGCCGCTTCGTCGAGCTCGTCTTCGCCTGAGCCCCCGCGGGCCCGCCCCGCGTGCGCAGAGCCCTGATAGCAAAAGGGCCCGGCGTCACCGCCGAGCCCTCTCGCCCCTCGCTCCGGTCGTCGATCAGGCGGTGCGACGCCGCCAGACCAGGAGCATCATCGCCGCGAGCAGCGCCAGGCCGAGGGGCGCGCCGCCGCCGGAGCCGTTGCAGGCGCCGGTCTCGGGGGCCGGGCTCCCGGCGAGCTCCTGCACGTTGCCGTCGTCGGTCGTGCCCTTGGCGGGGTCGAGCGCGGAGGTCACGTCGCCGCCGGAGCCGCCGGCGCTCAGCATGTCGTCGTCGACCTGCTCGGAGATGGCGTCGAACATCTCGCCGATGACCTCGATCTCGTCCTCGCACGCGGTCTCCATCGCGTCGCAGCTCGTCTGGCTCGCCAGGCAGGCGCTCGCGGCGCTGACGTCGGCCGCGGAGCCGGCCTCGGTGGCGACGCCGTAGCTGCACATCACCGTGCACTGGTCGACGAACATCGCGATCATCTCCTCGTTCGTCATCGGGTCGGGGGTCTCCTCGTCCTCGTCGTAGGGGTCCATGCAGCCGGGCTGGGCCTCACCGTCGTCGTAGGCCGCGTCGCAGGCCGGCATCGCGCCGGACGCGCTGTCGGCGCTGCCGCCACCCGCGTCGGCCTCGGTCGGCTCGGCCGTGTCGGTCGCGCGGGTGGGCTCCTGCCCGACCTGGTTCATCTGCTCGGCCGCGCAGGCCGCCGCCAGCTCGCACATCGCGCGGCAGTCGGCGCTCTCCGGCACCACCTCGACGTCGATCCGGCACTCCCCGCGCTCGACGTAGGGCGGGTACGGGATGTCCTCGCCCTCCGGCGGGGCCGGGGACTCGTCGGGATCCGCCGCGCCGTCGCTCGAGGCGCTGCCGGAGCCCTGGGCCGGGTCGGTGGCGCTCGACGACGCGGTCCCGACCTCGACGGTGGTGTAGGAATCGAACACACAGTGAGCAAACTCACCACATTCCGAGTCGCTCAGGCAGGTGCGGCCGCGCGGAGCGCAGCGCCCGTAGTCGCAGATGTTGCCGTCGCCGCACTCGGCGTCCTCGGTGCAGGTCGGCGGCTCGGCGCAGAAGCCGTCGCTGCCGCACCAGTCGGTCCAGCAGTCCGCGTTCACCGCGCAGGCCTCGGGGACGTAGCACGAGCCCCAGAGGCAGATCTCGCCCTCGGCGCACTCGGCGTCCACCTGGCACATCGGCTCGTAGTACGGCGCGCGCTCGGCGTCGCTCTCGCCCGCAAACGCCGTGCCGGCGCCTACCCACATCGTCGCCATTCCTGCCAGGGCCGCCATCGTGATCTTGTTCATGCTCGTCCTCGAAGCTCGGGTTGCGCAAAACCTATGAGCAACATGCGTGCCATCCCGCGTCCGGCCTTGATTCAGGCTCCCCGCGGCCCTGGTGAGGCGATCTCTCCACACGCTGTATAGTCACTAGTCACCTGGCACCCCGTCGCGCCTTCGACTACGGTCGGGGGCGCGACACGAAGCGCCGCGGAGGCCCCCATGTCCCAGCGCACGCTCACCCTGCTCCGCCCCGACGACTGGCACGTGCACCTCCGCGACGGCGACGCCCTGCGCGACACCGTCCGCGACGTGTCACGGCAGTTCGCGCGGGCCATCGCCATGCCGAACCTCGTGCCGCCCGTGCGCACCGCGGCCGACGTCGTCGCCTACCGCGAGCGCATCCTCGCCGCGCGCCCCGCGGGCAGCGGCTTCACGCCGCTGATGACGATCTACCTGACCGACCGCACCTCGCCCGAGGACGTCGCGGCCGCCCGCGCCGCCGGCGCCGTCGCCGCCAAGCTCTACCCCGCCGGCGCCACCACCCACTCCGACGCCGGCGTCACCGACCTCGCCGCCCTCGACGCGACCCTCGACGCCCTCGCCGCCCACGAGATGCCGCTCCTCGTCCACGGCGAGGTCACGGCCCCCGAGGTCGACGTCTTCGACCGCGAGGCGCGCTTCGTCGCCGGGGTCCTCGCGCCCCTCGTCGCGCGCCATGGCGCCCTGCGCGTGGTCCTCGAGCACGTCACCACCCGGGTGGGCGTCGACTTCGTCACCGGCGCCCGCCCCGGGGTCGCCGCCACGATCACGGCGCATCACCTCCTCTACGACCGCAACGCCCTCTTCGCCGGCGGCCTCCGGCCCCACCGCTACTGCCTGCCGCTGCCGAAGCGCTCCGACGACCGGCGCGCGCTCGTCGCGGCGGCGACCAGCGGCGACCCGCGCTTCTTCCTCGGGACCGACAGCGCCCCCCACCCGCGCCACCGGAAGGAGGCGGCCTGCGGCGCCGCCGGCGCGTACACGGCGCACGCGGCGATCGAGCTCTACGCCGAGGTCTTCGAGGCCGCCGGGGCCCTCGACCGCCTCGAGGGCTTCGCGAGCCATCACGGCCCGGACTTCTACCGCCTGCCGCGCAACGCGGACCCCGTGACCCTCGTGCGCGACCCGTGGACGGTCCCCGAGACCCTGCCCCTGGGAGATGGGCCCCTCGTCCCGCTGCGCGCGGGCGAGACCCTGACCTGGCGCCTCGTGCGCTGACGGCCCGGACGAGGCCTCCACGAAGCCGGGCGCCGGCCGCGCGCACCGGAGACGCGGCGCCCCGCTCGCCCGATCGGGCCACCCGCGTGGGCGTCGCCTCCGCCACCGCAGGGGCGCATGCGGCCGCTCCGGCGACGGACCGCCTGGAAACCGGCTCTGGAGTCACTTCGCCCCGCCTCGCGGTGAGCGCACCGATGACATCGGCATCTCGGTCCTGCATGGTGCGCCTCCGCCCCTCCAGGCCCCAGATCTCACCGAGGTACGACCATGCGACACGGCATCTCCCGGCTCGTCTCGACGTTCGCGCTGGCGACGGCGCTCTCCGCTCCAGCCGCGTGTGGCGAAACCGCCGCGCCGGAGACCGCGCTCGGCGGCGGCGAGCTGGCCATCGAGGTCGCGCCGCTGACCCTGCCGGGGGTGACGAACGCGCGCTACACCATCACGGTCACCAATGGCGCCGACGGGGGCGGCGAGGTGGTGTGGACCCGCACGCTCGAGTCGACCCAGTACGGCGACGGCGCCGGCGCGCTCGCCTACGTGGGCCCGTGCGACGCCGACACCGGGACGGGCTCGGTGGAGCTGGTGCTCGAGGAGCTCTACGAGGGCAACGGCGTGCCGATCGCCACCGGCACCTACATGAACCCGACGCCGCTCATCAAGAACGCCACCTGCGTCGCGGGCACCGACGTCCCCGTGACCTTCGACATCACCATCGCGCGGGCGGCCTCCCAGGGCTTCTTCGACGTCGCGGTGAGCTTCGACGACATCTTCTGCTCGGCCAAGCTGGACTGCGTGCGCGACGGGACGAACGACGACCTGGAGCTCCTGCACAACCCCCTCGCCGGCAACCAGCGCGACCTGACCGCGGTGCTCGGCCTGGCCTGCACCGCCTCTCCGACCGCCAGCGAGACCTACCTGTACATGGACCGGCCCGTCATCACCTGCACGGGCCTGGCGCAGCCGATCACCGTGGACATCACCGGCCTCGGGAACGTGAACCTCGCCGCCGCCCCGAGCAGCAACCCCGACGGCTACCTCTTCGGCGCGGCGGTCTACCGCGGCAACGAGCTGCTCGCCGCGAAGTCGTACTGGAACGTCGACCTCGGCCTGAACGACCAGCTCTTCGCGAGCGCCGGCACCTGCACCCTGACGGGCCGGGCGACCGCGTCGGCGGCCGCGTGGGCGCAGACGCCGCAGGGCTTCGAGGTCCCCGAGGGCAACGTCTACCCCGTCATCGACTGGACCGTGACGCTCAGCGACGGCGGCGCGCGCGCCTGCACCGCGCACGCCCTGAACGACGGCTCCGGCGACATCGCGACGCAGTACGTCGGCTACCTCTCGGCCCCGAACCAGTTCACGTGGGCGCCCGACCCGATCTACCTCGACTACCGCTTCGAGCGCTCCACCGAAGAGGTGCTGGGCGCCAGCGCCATCTGCTACCCGGACATCGACGGCGACGGCTTCGGCGACGCCGCCGCCGCCCCGTTCCCCGCAGCCGACGGGAGCTGCGACCTCGCCCAGAACGAGTCGGCCAACGCCGACGACTGCGACGACGCCGACCTCGACGTCCACCCCGGCGCCGACGAGATCGCCGACGACGGCATCGACCAGGACTGCAGCGGCACCGACACCGTCACCTGCTACGTCGACGCCGACGCCGACGGCTACGGCGGGCTCGCCGCCACGACGGTGCTCGCGCCCGACGGCTCCTGCGACGCCGCCGACCACGAGTCCGACACGGCCGACGACTGCAACGACGCCGACGCCGGCATCCACCCCGGCGCCACCGAGATCCCCGACGACGGGATCGACCAGGACTGCAGCGGCGGCGACCTGATCACCATCGGCCCCTACACCACCACCAGCGGCAACGCGAACTACTCCACCACGCTCCCCAAGGACAGCAGCGCCTACACGCGCTACGTCGGCATCGCCCGCGCCAGCGGCTGGGTCCACTTCAACATCGCCCGCAACGGCGACACCTACGCCTACGGGGGCTTCTACATCGACGGCAAGCAGGCCTTCTTCCCGCGGGAGTTCGGCGTCATCAACCACGACGCGAGCATCCCCGGCGACCCGCGCTACATCAACACCTGGGTCGAGACGGGGGTGGACACCTCCAACAACGGCGCGAGCGGCTACGCCGACATCTGGATCGAGACGGGCGAGACCATCACCGTCTACGGCCACCGCTCGGTGATGACCATCACCGGCAACCTCGAGAACGCCTCGCCCGGCTGGGACTGACGCGCGGCCGCGACGGCGACGACGCCGGTCGCGGCGCGGCGTGACGCCGATCCCGGGCGACGGGATCGGAGAAGCCGACCGCCGACCTCGGGACGCCCCCCGGCGGGCGCTCCCTTGCCGCGATGCAGCGTCGCGACGTCGCATCGGATTGGCGTGCTTCCATCGGCCCATTCGGCTATCGTCGAGGTCAGACCCGCCTCCGGTAGCCTGCCATGCAACACCCTGTATCCCGCATCTGGGCCGCGATGCTCGCCGGCCTCCTCGCGCTCGTCGCGTGGTCGCCCGTCGCGTCCGCACAGACCGTCGTCGAGCCCGGGTGGATCCCGACGTACAGCCTGTCGGTGGTCGACGCGTCCGCGCCGACCTTCGGCACCCGCCCCGGGGAGCTGTACTATGCGCGCTACAACAGCGCCGGCGCCATGTACCGCCGCGCGGTGGACGGCCGGGTCGACGAGCTGCTCGCCACCCCCTCCATCAGCGGGCTCTGGGTCGCCCCGGACGGCGACATCTTCTACGCCGAGATCGCGTCGGGGGACATCTTCCGCCTGTCCGCCGGCACCCTCACGAAGACGGCCTGGATCACCGATTTCCACACCGGCGACGACGACCCGGTCGGTCTGACCGTCGTCCCCGCCGGCTACACCGGCCCCCTGGTGGTCCCCGGCGAGCTGGTCACCACCGACGTCGGCCTCAACACCGGCAACGTCGAGGAGATCTACGCCTTCTCCCCGAACACCCCGAGCTCGCTGCGCACGCTCCACACCGACAACGGCACCCTCGGCAACCCGAGCGACGTCATCATCACGCGCACGGCGGTCTACGTCACCGACCAGACCCGCGACACCCTCTACCGCCTCGCGGCCGACGGCAGCGTCGTCGCCCAGACCATCACGCCCCCGATCGACGGCCCCGTCGGCGGCGCCTGGGATCCCATCGGCGACACCCTGCTCGTCGCCACCCAGGTCGACGGCCGCGTCGTGCGCCTCACCCCGAGCGGCACCAACGCCTGGACCTCGACCACCGTCGCGACCGGCTTCAGCTTCAGCCGGAGCGAGACCTACCAGGCTCTGCGCCTGTCCCCCGACGGCACGCAGCTCGCGGTCGCGAGCTCCTACCAGATCCACGTCTTCTCGCGCTGCGCCGCGGGCGAGCTGACCGGCATCCCCGACTGCAACGACAACGGCGTCGCCGACATCTGCGACGTCGCCATCGACGGCACCGCCCCCGACTGCGACGTCAACGGCATCCCCGACGAGTGCGACATCGCCAACCTCACCACCGAGGACTGCAACGACGACGGCATCCCCGACGCCTGCCCGGGCTGCGACCAGGTCGACGTCGTCATCATGATGGACACCTCGAGCTCGATGAGCGACGAGGCCTCGGTCCTCTGCACCCGCGTCCAGCAGCTCGTCGACGAGCTGGCCTACCGCGGCCTGAGCATCAACGCGACCATCCTCGGCATCTCGGAGGCCCCCGGAGGCGCCTACAGCTGCCTCCAGGACACCGTGATCAACGCCTACGGCAACGAGGTCCCCGGCGACCCGGTCCCCGAGCTGGCCGTCCTCGGCGAGTGCCCGGGCGGCGTCGAGGTCGCCTCGGAGGACTGGGGACGCGCGACCGCCGTCGTCGCGGCCCGGCACCCGTGGACCCCGGGCGCGGTGCGGCTCCTCATCCCGCTGACCGACGAGGGGCCGTGGTGCGGCGCTCCCGTGACCGACCCCGGCGTCGACCGCGACTCGGTGCTCCACGCCGGCCGCGTGGCGCGTGAGCACGGCGTCCGCGTCTCGCCGGTCCTCGGCCTCGGCGCGAGCTCCGCGACCAAGCTCATGGGCGCGCTCCTCGCCACCGAGACCGGCGGCATCTCCGTCGACTCCGCGGAGTCCGGGGCGCTCATCGACGAGCTCTCGCGCGTCGTCCGCCGCGCCTGCTTCGCCGCCAACGACTGCAACGGCAACGACGTCCCCGACGTGTGCGACGTCGCCGCCGGGAGCAGCCCCGACTGCGACGGCAACCAGCACCCCGACGAGTGCGACGTCGCCGAGGGCCACGACTGCAACGCCAACGACGTGCCCGACGCCTGCGACCTCGCCAGCGGTAACAGCGCCGACTGCGACGCCAACGCGCGCCCGGACGAGTGCCCGGACTGCCCCGAGATCGACGTCCTCTTCATGATGGACACGTCGAGCTCGATGGACGACGAGGCGACCGTGCTCTGCGCGGCCGTGCAGGACATCGCCAGCGAGCTGACCCGGCGCGGGATCCGCTTCACGGCGAGCTACTTCGGCATCTCCGAGAACCCGGGCGGCGTCTACAAGTGCCTGACCGGCAACGTCATCGAGACCTACGGCACGGTGGTCCCCGGCACGCCGCCGCCCACCCTGACGACCCTGGGCCAGTGCCCCGGCGGCATCGAGGTCGCCTCCGAGGACTGGGGTCGCGCCATCGCGGTCGTCTCCGTCGAGCGGCCGTGGGTCGAGGGCGCCACCCGCCTCATCGTCCCGCTCGTGGACGAGGGCCCGTGGTGCGGCGATCCGAGCCTCGACCCGGGCATCGACCGCGACGCGGTCGAGCACGCCATCGCCATCGCCACCGCCAACGGCGTCACCGTGTCGCCCATCATCCCGGCCGAGCGCGGCGCGGGCATGGTCTTCCTGGCCCAGGACACGGCCGACCGCACCGGCGGCGAGCTCTTCGATCTCGGCGCGTCCGAGGGGGACGTGGCGGACGCGGTCGTGGCCACCGTCGTCGCCGCCTGCCGCGGGAGCTACGACTGCGACGACAACCAGGTCCCCGACACCTGCGAGCTCGCGAGCGGCGACGCGCCGGACTGCGACGGGAGCGGCCTCCCCGACGCCTGCGACATCGCGCGCGGCGCCGAGGACTGCGACGGCGACCTGGTCCCCGACGCGTGCCAGATCGCCGAGGACCCGAGCCTCGACTGCGACGACGACGGCGAGATCGACAGCTGCCAGATCGCTCGCGCCGACCGCGCCGACTGCGACGGCAACGGGCGCCCCGACAACTGCGACGTCAGCGCCGGCGGCGCCCAGGTCGACGCGGACGGCAACGGCGTCCCCGACGTCTGCGAGCTCCTCGACTGCGACGGCGACGGGATCGACGACGACCTCGCCATCACGGGCGGCGCGGCCCAGGACTGCAACGACAACGGCCGCCCCGACGCCTGCGACCTGGCGGGCCCGGGCGCGCGCGACCGGACGTGGACCCGCTCCGCCTGGGGCAGCGCGGCGGCGCCCGGCGTCGTGAAGGCCGGCTACGACCTCGGCGTCACCGGGCTCCTCGGCTACGAGGCGCGCGTGCCGACGAACGACCCCGTGGGCGTCGCCGGCGTGAACGGCGACTTCGGCAGCCCCCTGCGCGGCGACTACACGGTGGCGTGGGCGCGCACCGGCGGGACGATCGCCGTGACCGAGTGGATCGACGACCCCACCGGCGACGACACCGAGCTCGAGTGGATCGAGCTCTTCAACTACGGCGGGACCGCGGTCGACCTGACCGGCTGGCGCCTCAAGGACGCCGGCACCGACAGCGTGCAGCTGCCCGCCGTCACCCTGCCGCCCGGGCGCTACGTGGTGCTCACGCGGCGGACGGACCTCTTCCTGACCAACTGGCGGATCGCCCCCGAGGAGGTCGGCGTCCGGGTCTTCCAGATCGACTTCGGCCCCCTCGACAGCACCGGCGACGAGCTGCTGCTCATCGACGCGACCGGCACCGCGGTGTGGTCGGTGGCGTGGGCGAACGACCCGGTGCCGGGCGCGGCCACCCACCTCGCGCGCGAGCTCATCCTCTACGCGGCCTCGAGCGACTGCGACAACGACCGCGTCCCGGACGACTGCCAGGTCGACTGCGACGACAACGGCATCGCCGACACCTGCGATCTCGCCGCCGGCGCGGCCGACTGCGACCACGACGGCGTCCCCGACCGCTGCCAGCCCGACTGCGACCACAACGGCATCGCCGACACCTGCGACGCGGCGTCCGGCGCGCCGGACTGCGACGCGAACGGCACGCTCGACCGCTGTCAGATCGCCCTCGATCCGACCGTCGACTGCGACGACAACAACGTCCTGGACCTATGCCAGCTGGCGGCCGGCGCCAAGGACTGCAACGGCAACGGCCGGCTCGACACCTGCGACCTGGCGTCCGGCCAGTCGAGCGACTGCGACGACGACGGCGTGCCGGACCAGTGCCAGATCGCGGCCGGGGCCGCGCGGGACTGCAACAACAACGGCACCCTGGACACCTGCGACATCGACAGCGGCGTGGCCAACGACTGCGACGAGGACGGGATCCCCGACGCCTGCGCGCTGTCGACCGGCGCGGTGCCCGACTGCAACGCCAACAGCGTCCCCGACGCCTGCGACATCGCCGCCGGGACCGAGGCCGACTGCGACGGCGGCGGCGTGCCCGACCGCTGCGAGATCGCCAGCGGCGTCGCCAAGGACTGCAACGTCAACACCGTCCCCGACGCCTGCGAGATCGCGACCGGCGCCGCCAAGGACTGCAACACCAACGGCATCCCCGACGCCTGCGAGCTGGCCGGCGGGACCGCCCTGGACTGCAACGCCAACGGCGTCCCCGACCGCTGCGACATCGCCAGCGGCGTCGCGGCGGACTGCAACGCCAACAACCGGCCCGACGCCTGCGAGATCCTCGCGGGCGACGTCCCCGACTGCGACGACAACGGGATCCCCGACGCGTGTGACGTCGCCCTCGGCGCCGGCGACTGCGACGGCGACGGCGTGCCCGACCGCTGCGAGATCGCCGACGGGACCGCCACCGACTGCGACGGCAACACCGTCCCCGATGCCTGCGACGTCGCCAGCGGCGCCGCCGCCGACTGCGACGGCAACGGCGTGCGCGACGACTGCGAGCTCTCGGCCGGGACCGGCCTGGACTGCGACGACAACGGGGTGCTCGACCGCTGCGACATCGCCGGCGGCGCGACCGACTGCGACGAGGACGCGGTCCCCGACAGCTGCCAGCTCGCGGCGGGGACGGCGACGGACTGCGACGAGGACGGGACCCTCGACCAGTGCCAGCTCGCCGCGGGCGCGCTGGACTGCGACGCGGATCAGGTGCTCGACAGCTGCCAAATCGCCGACGGGGACGGAGACTGCGACGAGGACGGCCTCCTCGACCGCTGCGAGATCGCGTCCGGCTCGGCCCGCGACTGCCAGCCGAACGGCGTCCCCGACGCGTGCGACCTCGCGAACGGCACGAGCCTCGACGAGGACGGCGACCTCGTCCCCGACGAGTGCATCGGCGACTGCAACCTCAACCAGATCCCCGACGACGTCGACATCCAGAACGGGACCAGCGCCGACTGCGACGAGAACGGGACGCCCGACGAGTGCCAGCCCGACTGCGACGGCAACGGGATCCCCGACGCCTGCGACCCGATCGCCGAGGTCTGTGACGGCGAGGACAACGACTGCGACGGGCTCGTCGACGCCGAGGACGAGGACCTCGAGCTCGCGCCCTGCGAGCCCGCCGAGGGTGAGTCGTGTACGCCGCGGGTGGCGGAGCAGTGCGTGGAGGGCGCGTGGCAGGCCTGCGAGTGCGGCCCGGCGGACCCCGACCAGGACGACGACGGCGTGCTGGACGACGTCGACAACTGCCCGACGGTGGCCAACACCAACCAGCGCGACCGCGACGGGGACGGCATCGGCGACGCCTGCGACCCCGAGTGGAGCGGCAAGGTGCTGCTCGAGGGCGGCGGCGGCGGCTGCGCGGGCGGCGGCG
>SBGO01000195.1 GCA_006226565.1 Deltaproteobacteria bacterium
GCCATCTGGCGGCTCTCGGCGCGGCTCGGCGGCTGGACCGCGGTGACCTCCGCGGTCGTGGGCGGCGGCGCGGCGCTGACGGCCGTGGCGGTGTGGCTGCGCTGACAGGGGCGCGGGGAGGCAGAGGATGAGCGGCAGCACCTTTGGCCACATGTTCCGCGTGACGACCTTCGGCGAGAGCCACGGTGGCGGGCTCGGCGCGATCGTCGACGGCTGCCCGCCGGGGCTCGCCCTGTCGGCCGAGGACCTGCAGCCCGACCTCGACCGCCGCGCGCCGGGGCGGAACCCGCTCGGGACCACGCGCCGCGAGGCCGACGAGGTGCGGATCCTGTCCGGCGTCGCCGACGGCCTCACCACCGGCACCGCCATCGGGCTCCTCTTCGACAACACCAACGCGCGGCCCAAGGCCTACGACGAGATGGCGCGGCTCTACCGTCCGAGCCACGCCGACTACACCTACCAGGCCAAGTACGGCCACCGGGCGCGCTCCGGCGGCGGGCGGGCGTCGGCTCGCGAGACCGTCGCGCGCGTGGCGGCCGGGGCCATCGCCCGAAAGCTCCTCGCCGAGCAGCTCGGGGTCGAGATCGTCGCCTGGGTCGATCAGGTCGCCGACGTCGTGGCGAGCGTGGATCCCGGCACCGTGACCCGCGCCGCGGTCGCCGCCGGCGCGCCCGTCGAGTGCCCGGACGCCGCCGCCAAGGCGCGGATGCAGGCGGTCATCGAGGCCGCTCGCGGCGCCGGGGACACGGTCGGCGGGATCGTCCGCTGCGTCGCGCGAGGGGTCCCGGCCGGGCTCGGCGACCCCGTCTTCGACAAGCTCGACGCGCGCCTCGCCTACGCCATGCTCGGGCTCCCCGCCGCCAAGGGCTTCGACCTCGGCAGCGGCTTCGCCGGGATCCTCCTCCGGGGCAGCGAGCACAACGACCCCTTCGTCACCGACGCCGCGGGGCGCGTCGTCACGACCACGAACCGCTCGGGCGGTGTCCAGGGCGGCATCTCGAACGGCATGCCGCTCGACTTCCGCGTGGCCTTCAAGCCCGTGGCGACCCACTTCAAGGCCCAGCAGACCGTGACCGAGGACGGCGAGCCCGTCACGTTCACCGCGAAGGGCCGCCACGATCCGTGCGTGCTGCCCCGGGCCGTGGTCATCGTCGAGGCGATGACGGCGCTGGTGCTCGCCGACGCGTGGCTCCGGCAGCGGGGGCAGGTCGGGGCCTGAGCGCGATCGCGAGAGGTCGCCGGTGGATCCACGGCGACCGCCGGCAAGGCGGCCGTGGAGGCGGAACTCCGCGGTGCGGATACAGTTGCCGAGACCGTTGGTTGACCTCGCGGAAAGCGCGACCGTAGAGTGACGAACGCGGCGCCGTGCGGGGGGCATCTGCTTTCCCGGGAGCGCGCGAGGAACGAACGAAGCCGTCGATGGAAAGGTTCTGCCCGGTCTGCAGCCGCGTCTACGGTGTCGAGGTCACGCACTGTGAGCTCGACGGCGAGATGCTCGTGATCCTGAAGGAGGAGCCGAGCCTCGTCGGCCACGTCCTCGACGGCAAGTACACGCTCATCTCGAAGCTCGGCGAGGGCGGGATGGGCTCGGTCTATCTGGCCGAGCAGACCTCGATGGGGCGCGAGGTCGCCATCAAGGTGCTGCGCCGCGAGTTCTCGCAGAACCGCATGGCCATCAAGCGGTTCCTGCGCGAGGCGCGCGCCGCCAGCAAGCTCGCCCACCCCAACACCATCACGGTCTACGACTTCGGTCAGTCGAACGATGGCCTGCTCTACCTCGTGATGGAGCGCCTCTCCGGTCGCCCGCTCGGCGACATCCTCGACGACGAGGGCCGGATGACGCCGGAGCGCACCGTCCACATCCTCGCGCAGGTGTGCGACTCGCTCTCCGAGGCCCACGCGCACGGCATCACCCACCGGGATCTCAAGCCCGAGAACATCTTCATCGAGCAGAAGGTCGGCAACCCCGACTTCGTGAAGGTGCTCGACTTCGGCATCGCCAAGATGCAGGGAGACGACTCGACCCAGGCGACCGCCACCGGGATGATCTGCGGCACGCCGTCTTACATGAGCCCCGAGCAGGCGATGGGGCGCGACATCGACGGACGGAGCGACATCTACGCCCTCGGCATCCTCCTCTTCGAGATGCTGACGGACGAGAAGCCGTTCGAGGGCGACACCCCGATGGAGGTGATGCTCAAGCACATCAACGAGCCGTCGCCCAACATCCTCGCGCGGACGCAGCTCGCCGTGCCGGTCGGCCTCCAGCACGCGCTCGACCGGATGCTGTCGAAGGACGCCCAGGAGCGGCCCGCGCACTGCCAGGAGGTCAAGCGCTTCCTCGTCGAGGGGCTCGGCACCGCGCTGACGGCGCCGGCCACGACCCTCAACGACACCATCACCCACAAGCGCCGCGAGGAGCCCGCCGAGCGCGCCGCCTCCCAGGAGCGGACCGGCCTCTCGCCGGCCGTCCCGCCCGAGGCCTTCGCGGCGCCCGTGCCCGCGCGGCGCTCGC
>SBGO01000735.1 GCA_006226565.1 Deltaproteobacteria bacterium
AGGCCATCGCGCACGCCGACGGCCTCGCCGGCGCCCTCGACCTCCGCGACGTGGGCGACGACAGCCGCGCCGCCGCGGTCCGCGCCTATCGGCTGGCCTTCGACCGCACCGCCGCGCTCTTGCGCGCCGCCCCCGACGCGATCGGCGCCCCGTGGCTCTCGGGCTTCTTCGCCCGAAACCACGAGGCCCTCATCGTCCGAACCGCGGTCGACAACCACCTCCAGGACGTCGACGCGGTCCGGCGCTGGCTCTCGGTCCGCGAGGGGCGCCCGGTCGCCCCGCCGGCGGCCGACGCCGTGGCGCTCCAGGACCTCGTCGAGCGCTACGTCGCCGCCCTCTACTACGACCCGACGGACCGCGAGGCCCTGCTCGCCGATCCCCTGGTGCGCCTGCTCGTGCCCCACCCACCTGGCCACCTCGACTTCACCGTCGTGAGCTGCATGGGCGTCGTGACCGAAGGCGCCCGCGGGCGCGAGCTCGAGGAGACCTTCGCCCGCCTCGAGCGCGACCGCGGCGTGCGCGTCGTCCGGGCCGACACCGAGACCTTCCGCTCGGTCGAGGAGAACGCCCAGCGCGTGGCCGCCGCCATCGCCGAGGTCACGACCCCGTGGGGCTGGCTCGGCTACAGCCAGGGCTGCGCGAACGGCCTCGCCGCCGAGAGCCTCCTCGCCACCGGCACGCCGGCCGATCGCCGGCACCTGACCGGGCTCCGCTGCCGTCACATGCTGTTCAGCGCCGCCAACGGCTCGGCCCACGGCACCGCCGCGGACCAGAAGTTCCTGCGCGCGATGGTGGCCGGCGACCTGGCGCTCAAGCGCTTCGCGCGCGAGCTCAGCGGCCCGCTCGTTGAGGCGACCCTGTGGGCGCTCCGGCTGGCGCTCGACTCGGAGCTCTTCGTCAAGACCCTCGGCGGCGCCCGCTCGCTCGGGCACGAGGGGAGCGTGAGCCTGGCGCGGGACGGCCACTTCGTGCCCCACGTCCCGACCACCTCGGTGCGCGGCCGGGTCACCCCGGACACGCTCCCCGAGGCGCTCGAGATGCTGTCCAACCTCCTGACGCGCCAGAGCGGCAGCCCCGAGCACGACACCCAGGTCGCGGTGGACGAGGCCGTCGGCTGGCCGGTCTACGTCGACACCCCGGCCGCGCGCGTCCTCGAGGCCAGCGCGGTCCCCTCGCGGGTGCAGGCGACCCACCACTGGGCGCCGCTCTCCCACGAGGTCGACTTCGTCTGCACCGAGCGCGACCGCGAGCGCGCGATCTACGACTCGCCGCGCGACCGGCTGGTGATCCCGTGGATCGAGGTCAACGCGCGCTTCGGGCTGATCCCACCCCGACGTCGCTGACCGGCGCTCAGCCGCCGCTCAGGTTGGTGCGCAGGCGCTCGTTCTCCCGCAGCACGTCGTGGTGCTGGAAGGCCTCGGCGAGGCTCACCTTGAGCGTGTCCTCGGAGCACGGCTTGAGCAGGTACTTGTAGATCGCGCCCTCGTTGATGGCTTCCTGGATGGTCTCGTAGTCGCCCTGCCCGCTGAGGATGATGCGCACGGTCAGCGGGTGGAGGTCCTTGACCCGCCGCATCAGCTCGGTGCCGCGCATCCCCGGCATCCGCTGGTCCGAGACCACCACCCCGACCGGCCGGATCGCGAGCAGCTCCAGGGCGTCGGCCCCCGAGCTCGCGACGACCACGTCGTAGCCGGCGATGGTGAGGATGCGCCCGATCGCGCGGCTGACCAGCGGCTCGTCGTCCACGAGCAGCACCGTCCGCTCGCCGCCGCCCGCCGCCACCGGGAACAGCGTCTCGGAGCGCTCGAGCAGCGCCTCCAGCTCGGCCGCCGGCATCGGCTGCCCGTAGAGGTAGCCCTGCAGGATGTCGCACATGTTGCGACGCAAAAACGAAGCCTGAGGCTCGGTCTCGACCCCCTCGGCGACCACCGTGAGGCCCAGGTTGTGCGCCATCGCGATGATCGAGCGCGCGATGCCGGCGTCGCCGGGGTCGACGTGGATGTCGCGCACGAAGGAGCGGTCGATCTTCACCCGGCTCACCGGCAGGCGCCGCAGGTAGTTGAGGCTCGAGTAGCCGGTGCCGAAGTCGTCGATGGCGACCCCCACCCCGAGCCGCCGCAGGTCGGCCAGGGTGGTGACGAACGCCTCGGCGTTGTCGATGCCGATGGACTCGGTGAGCTCGAGCTCGAGCATCCGCGGCGGGAGCCCGGTCTCGGCCAGGATCTCGGCCACCGTCGCGACCAGGTCGGTCCGCCGGAACTGCGCGATGGACACGTTGACCGCGACCGGGAAGGTCGACAGCCCCTCGCGCTGCCAGGCGCGGTTCTGCCGGGCGGCCTCGGCGAGGGCCCAGCGGCCGATCGGCACGATGAGGCCGCTGTCCTCGGCGGCGGGGATGAACTGCAGCGGGGGCACCAGGCCGCGCTCGGGGTGGCGCCACCGGATGAGCGCCTCCGCGCCGCAGACGCGGCCGGCGCGGGCGTCGACGAGCGGCTGGTAGAAGAGCTCGAACTCCTGCCGCTCGAGGGCGTGGCGGAGGTGCACGTCGAGGTTGAAGCGGGCGGCGAGCTGCTCGTTCATGTGCGGGACGAAGCGCCGGATGGTGTGCCGGCCTTCGGCCTTCGCCTGATACATCGCGATGTCCGCGCGCCGCAGCAGCTCCTCCGGCGTGTCGCCGTCGTTGGGGAAGGCGCTGATGCCGAGGCTCGCCGTGACGTAGCGGCTCTGATCGCCGATGGTGATGGCCGGCTCGAGCGCCGCCGCGAGGCGCTCGGCGGCGAGCGCGAGCTCCGCCTCGTCACCGAGGTTGGGGCACAGGACCGCGAACTCGTCGCCCCCGAGCCGCGCCACGGTGTCGCCGCGGCGGACGGCCGTGCGGAGCCGCCGCGAGACCTCGAGGAGCAGGGCGTCTCCGAAGTCGTGGCCGGCGGTGTCGTTGAAGACCTTGAACTCGTCGAGGTCGAGGACGATGACGCCGACCCGCCGCTCGAGCCGCGCCGCGAGGTCGATCCCCTGCCGCAGGCGATCGAGCGCGAGGTCGCGGTTCGGGAGCCCGGTCAGCGCGTCGTGGGAGGCCTGGTGCGCGAGCTGCTGCTCGAAGCTGCGGCGCTCGCTGACGTCGGTGAGGATGCCGATGGCGTGGGTGATGATGCCCGCCCCGCTGCGCACCACGGCCAGGCGGAGCTCGCACCACAGGCTCGAGCCGTCCTTGCGCCAGGCCTGGAAGGTGTGGACGCCCTCACGGCCGCTCTTGACGGCCGCGGTGAGCTCGCTGACCAGCCCGCGGTCGGGGATTCGCCCCAGGAGGAGGTCGAAGCCGCGCCCGACGACCTCGGCTTCGGTGAAGCCGGTGAGCCGCTCGAACGCCGGGTTCACCGACTCGAAGACGGTGTCCTCCCCGGCGCTGACGACCATCACGCCGTTGCTCGACGTCTGGAGGGCGCGGTCGCTGAGCTTGAGCGAGTCGGCGACGCGCCGCAGGTCCGTCACGTCCCGGAGGATGACGAGCCGCGCCGGGGCGTTCTCCCAGACGGTGTCGGTGACGCGCGCCTCGATGACGCGGGCGCCCGCGTCGTCGGACAGCGCGATGTCGCTGGCCGGGCCGCTGTCGAGGGACCACGGCAGCGTCTCGCCGACCACCGGGTCCGAGGCGGACCGGCCGAGCATCCGCGCCGCGGCCGGGTTGGCGTAGCGGATGGTCCGGTCGGGCGCGACCACGATGGCCGCGTCGGCGCTGCTCGCGAGGACGTTCTCGAGCTGCCGCGCCTGCCGCTCCGCGGCCAGGAGCCGCGTCACGTCCTGGTTGACGACCAACGCCATCGGCCCGCTGCCGTCTCCCTCGAGCGGGACGGCGTCGACGACGAGCGTGCGCCGCTCGCCGGTGTAGGTCGTCACGTCGACGAGCTCGCCGCGGGTGGAGTGGCCCTCGACGATGGCGGCCCGTGACGCGAAGCTCGCGGGCGGGATCGGCGTCAGGTCCTCGTAGCGCCGAATCTCGATGCGCTCCTCCCAGCCCTCGCCCGGCGCACCGTCGGTGCCCCAGATCGCGCGGGCCGCGGCGTTGCCCCGGTCGGGGCGGCCGTCCGCCCCGAAGAGCCACACGCCGACCGGGAGCGCGTCCAGGATCCGCCGGAGGTTGCGCTCGACCTGCTCGACCTGCGCCCGCTGGCCGACCTCCGCAGGGACCTCACGGATGGAGACGAGCCGCACCGCGCCGCCGTCCTGCGCGATGACCTCGCAGGTGCATTCCACCGTCATCAGCGTGCCGTCGCTACGGCGGTGCTCGCCGCGCGCGGGCGGGCACGACGCGTCGCCGCCGAGCACGTCCTGGGCGCGGAGCGCGAGCGCCTCGGCCCGGGTCCAGCCATAGCGGTCGAGCGCCGCGGCATTGACATCGACGATGCGCCCGCTTTCGACGTCGTAGACCCACATCGGCGCGGGGCTGCGCTCGAAGTAGGCCCGATAGTCGGCCCCGCTGGGGCTGCCGGTCCGATCGCCTCCCATCAAGCTCCCTGGCGACGCACTTCGGCTCGTGACTGCCGCGTCACCCCCACCAAGGATCGAGTCTAGCACGGGCCCTTGGGGTCGCAAACCTGCCGGACCGGAGCGCCGGAGGGCCGCCTCGGTCGACCGTGTCCGCCGCTTGGAGCGCCGCGACCGGGCTCAGAGCGCGAGGGTCTCCACGAGCTCGTCGACCCGTCGTGCCCGCCGCAGGATGGCGCGGACGTCGTCGCAGGTGAGCGCGAGCACCTTGAGGGCCGCGTGGGCGTGGAGGTCGGAGCGCTCGGCGTCCGTGCACGCCGCCAGCCAACGTCCGAGGCCGACGGTCAGCACGAGGTCGAGGTAGCGGCCCGCCAGGTGCGGCCGGGACGCCGCCGCCACCACCGCGCGGAGCCGCTCGGGGAGCCCCCAGGTCTCGACGAAGAGCGTCCCGACCGGGGTCGCCAGCCGCTCGGCCGTCGCCAGCGCGAGCCCCGGGTCGACGCGACGCCCCTGCGCCATCGACGTCTCGACCACGAGCCGGAACGCGGCGGCGCGCCCGACGTCGACCAGGAGACCGGAGAAGAAGGCCTCCTCGCCGTCGCCGCCGCGGACGGCCGCGACCTCCTTGGTCCACAGCGCGGTGCGGAGCGCGTGCCGCCACAGCGCGCGGAGCTCGGGGTCGTAGCCCGGGAGGCGCATGACGTGGTCCGAGACGGCGGCCACGATGACCACCTCGCGCAAGAGGCGCCCGCCCAGTCGGCCGAGCGCCTGCCTCAGCGACCGCAGCCGGTCGTGCCCCGCGAGGGTGGCCGAGCTCGCGATCCGCATGACGTGCGCCGTGAGCGCGTGGTCGCGGTCGACCAGCGCCTCGAGGCCCGGGACGGTGGCCGCGGGGTCCAGGGTCAGGAGCTGCGAGGCCGCCCTGGGCAACATCGGAACGCGCACCGCACCCGCGGCGATGCGCGCCTCGACGAGCGCGGTGAGAGGCTGTGGCACGTGGGAAAACCCGAGCGGAGGAGGAGGTGACGAGGCCGGCGACGCCGGCGCGCTGTGCGAGGAGTCCTGCACGAGTTCGGTCCGTTCGCGGCCGAGCTTGAGCGGTTTGTAGGCGTCGGCGCGATCCGCGCCCTCTCGGCGCACCCTCCCGCGAGAGACCGCGCGATCAACAGGCGGTGCGGCCCACCGCGGCCTCGTTGGCCGCTTGGCGCGGCGCCACGCCGCGCCTCGACGCGTAGCGCTTGCACGTTTGCTCGGGGTCGGATAGCCGCGTGCCATCCCGAACGCCGGAGCTGGCATGAACCTCAAGATTGAGAACGACCGCGTCGCCACCCTCAACTTCGTCCTGAAGGACGATGACGGCGACATCATCGACGCCTCCGAGGCGGACGCTCCCCTCGTCTACCTCCACGGGCACGAGAACATCGTCCCCGGCCTCGAGGCGGCGCTGCTCGGCAAGGTCGCGGGCGACCGCGTCCAGGTCGTCGTCGAGCCCCAGGACGGCTACGGCGAGACCACGACCGACGAGCTCATCGCCCTGCCCCGCGACGCCTTCGAGGGCGACGTCGAGGTCGGCGACCTCGTCGAGCTCGAGGACGACGACGGCGACCTCATCCCCGTGTGGGTCGCCGAGGTCGACGACGACGCCATCCACGTCGACGTGGACCACCCGCTCGCCGGCATGCGCCTCCACTTCGACGTCGAGGTCCTCGCGGTCCGCTCGGCGACCGAGGACGAGATCGGCCACGGCCACCCGCACTTCGACGACGACGACGAGGAGTAGCGGCGACTGGCCGCTACGGGTCCAGGCAGCCGGTCGAGAAGGCCGGCGCCTGGACGCAGACCTGCCCGTCACACGCGCCATCGGCGCACGGGACGGCGTCACCGCACGCCTCCCCCAGGAGCGCCGTCTCGACGCAGGTGCCGCCGACGCACGCGGCCTTGTACGGGCAGCGGTGCGTCTGGTCGCAGGCGTCGCCGACGGCCACGATGGCCGGGGACACGCAGACCCGGTCGACGCAGCTCGCGCCCACCCGGCACGGGAGCGAGTCGCTGCAGGCCTCGGTCGGCAGCGCGCGCGCGACGCACGTCCCGCCGACGCAGGCCGCGTCGTCGTGGCAGCGTAGGGCCGCGTCTCCGCCGCAGGGCTCGCCCACGTCCGCGGCCGGCTCGCAGGTGCCGCAGAAGTCGAGGCCGAGGACGCAGGTCGTCTCGCCGTCGCAGACGAGGCTCTCGATGCCGTAGCTGCACGCGGCGCCCTCCCCCGCCTGCCCCTGCCACATGTCGCGGCAGGGCCCGTCGAGGTCGCCGGGCTGGAGCGCGCAGGCGACCGTCTCGAGGTGCGCCTGGCAGGCCGCCACCGCCTCGGCGTCGACGCTCAGGAGCCCGCGCGCCTCGAGCGCCACGTACTGCGGCTCGTAGAGGGCGTTGCAGACCTCGGCGAAGACGGTGCGGCACGTCGCCTCGTCGGGGACGGCCATCCGATCGCAGCGCAGGTAGAAGGCGCAGTAGGCGTCGGCGACCGCCTCGCAGTAGCCGCCGGCCGTCAGCGGCTCCGCGGTGTCGGCGACGAGGGTGTCGGCGACGACCGTGTCGTGCGCGGTGACGTCCGCCTCCGCGGTGTCGTCGGCCGTCGTGGCGTCGACGCCGTCCGCGGCCAACGTGTCCCCGTCCGAGCCGCACCCGGTGAGCGCGACGAGCCCCACGAGGAGCGCCTTGGTGATGTGTCCGCGCGACATGCTCATGGGGAGGCGTTATAGATCGTCACCATGCTCACCCGCATCCTGAAATGGTTCGGCCTCCTGGTGGCCGTCGTCGTGCTGGCCGCGGTCCTCTTCCTGTGGTGGGCCTCGGGCGGCCAGACCGACACCGCCGCCGTGTCGCCGGCGCAGGTCACCCAGGTCGCGGGCGCCCCCCGAGCGGCGGACCCCGCCGCGACCCCGACCGCGCTGACCGTGATGACCTTCAACATCGGCTACGGGCGCGGCCCGGCCGGGGACCTCTCGGGCCCCTGGACCCGAGAGCACATCCTCCGCCACCTCGACGGGCTGGCGGCGCAGATCGCCGACAGCGGCGCGGACCTCGTCGCCATGCAGGAGGTCGACCTCGCGAGCGCGCGCAGCCACGACATCGACGAGGCGGGCTACCTCCTCGACCGCCTGGGGTGGCCGGCGCGGAGCTGCAGCGTCACCTGGGAGAACAACTACGTGCCCTTCCCGTACTGGCCGCCGTCGCGCCACTACGGCCGCATGAAGAGCGGGCAGTGCGTGCTCTCGCGCTGGCCCATCGCGCGCGCGACCCGCTACCGCCAGGACAAGCCCGCCAACAACCCCTTCTGGCGCAACTGGTTCTACCTCGACCGCGCCATCGACCACGTCGTCGTCACGCTCGGCGAGCGCGAGCTCCACGTGTTCAACGTCCACCTCGAGGCCTTCGACGCCGAGTCGCGCCGGACCCAGGCCGAGCGGTTGGTGGAGCTCGTGGGCGCCGAGCCGAGCCCGCTGACGGTCGTGCTCGGCGACTTCAACGCGCTCCCGCCGGACGCGCCGCAGCGGAGCGGCTTCCCCGACGAGCCCGACATCGACTACGGCGACGACACCATCGCCCGGGTCGCCGCGACCCCGGGGCTGACCGAGGTCCTGCTCGGCGACGGCGGCGCGCTCACGCACCCGGCCGACACGCCGAACCGCCGCCTCGACTACATCTTCCACCGCGCCGGGCTGACCGAGGACAGCGCGCGCGTCCTCTCCGAGGCGCCGGTGTGGTCGGACCACCTCCCGGTGGTGGCCCGCTTCCGCATCGCGACCCCGTAGGGCGGCCGAGCGCCTCGTTCGGGCGCTCGGCGCAGACGACTACTCGGCGGGGGCGGCCGCGACCGCCTCGGGGGGCGCCCCCTCAGCGCCGGGCTCACCGCTCCGGCGGCGGCGACGGCGGCGGCGCTTCTTCTTCTCGTCGCTGGTCGCCTCGCTCGGCACCTCGTCGTCGTCGTCGTCGTCGTCCTTGTGCGAGGTGCCGAGCGACGCCGGCGGCCAGCCGGTGTAGACCTGCTTGGTCCGGCGGAAGCGGCCGGCGCGGTCGGGGATGTAGAGCTCGTCGTCGGCGAACTCGACCGGGATCCTGCGCTCGATGAGCTCCTCGACCGCCGGCAGGCTCATCACGGTCTCCTCGCAGGCGAGGGTGATGGCCTTGCCGCTCGCGCCGGCGCGCGCCGTGCGGCCGATGCGGTGGACGTAGTCCTCGGGGTCCTGCGGCACGTCGTAGTTGAAGACGTGGGTCACGTCGTCGACGTGGATGCCGCGGCTCGCGACGTCGGTCGCCACGAGGATCTCGATCTTGCCGGCCTTCATCCCCTCGATGATCTTGAGCCGCTTCTTCTGCGGCAGATCCCCGGAGAGGTAGACCGACTCGTAGCCGTTGTGGTTGAGGCGCCAGGTGAGCGCCTCGCCGTCGACCTTGCGGTTGACGAAGATCATCGTGCGCTGCGGCTGCTCGCGCTGGAGCAGGCCCAGCAGCAGGCTGACCTTCTCGCGGTTCGCCACGTGGTAGAGGGACTGCTCGATCTCCTCGACCACGAGCTGCTCGGGGGCGACGTTGACCTCGACCGGGTCGCTCATGTGGCGACGCGCGAGCCGCATCACCTCGGCGCTCAGGGTCGCCGAGAAGAGCATCGACTGGCGCTCGCTCTTCGGCGGCATGTAGCGGAAGAGGTGGTTGATGTCCTGGATGAAGCCCATGTCGAACATGCGGTCGGCCTCGTCCACGACGACGGACTGGAGCTTCTTCAGCTTCAGGATCCGCTTGCGCTCGTAGTCCATGAGGCGACCGGGGGTGCCGACGACGATGTCGGTCCCGTCCTGGAGCGCACGCGCCTGCTTGTCCCAGCTCAGCCCACCGCAGACGATGGTCGTCTTGAGGTCGGTGTAGGTCGTCAGCGCTTCGGCGTCGGCCGCGATCTGGATGGCCAGCTCGCGGGTCGGCGCGATGACCAGCGCGCGCGGGCTGCCGTCTTCGGGGCGCTCGGACTGGAGCAGCGCGTTGAGGGTCCCGAGCAGGAAGCAGGCCGTCTTCCCGGTGCCCGTCTGGGCCTGTCCGGCGACGTCACGCCCCGCGAGCACGAGCGGCAGGGCGCTCTCCTGGATTTCGGTCGGGTGCTCGAAGCCCAGATCACGGACCGCCGCGAGCAGCGGCTCGAGGAGGTTCAACTCATCGAATTTCAAAGATTATCTCACTTGCAATTGGGGGCCCCGGGGGATCGGCGGCCAGCTGCCGCGAATCTCGACCCCGGGCGGGCGCGACGTCTCGTGTTGTCCCACGTCGCAACTTCTACGCTGGGCGGACTGTTTTCCACAGGCCGCCGGAAGTCAAGGCGTTGGCCGCACAGGCCCCGCCGCGCTCCGCCCCGCGCACGGCGTGGAGCGCGCCCGAAATGAAAAGGGGAGCGGTAATCGAACCGCTCCCCCTTCGTCGCCTCGGCGCGGCCGCGCCCGACCCGTCAGCCCCCGGCGGCGTCGAGCAGCTGCTTGGCGATGGTCATGCGCTGCATGTTGCTCGTGCCCTCGTAGATCTGGCCGATCTTGGCGTCGCGGAAGAACTTCTCGACCGGGTACTCCTTGGTGAAGCCCACGCCGCCGAGGAACTCGACCGCCTTCGACGCCGCCTTCTCGGCCACGATGGAGCTGTACAGCTTCGCCATCGCGGCCTCCTTCAGGAAGGGCTGGCCGGCGTCCTTCAGGCGCGCCGCGTTGTAGACGAGCAGCCGCGCCGCCTCGATCTCGGTCGCGAGGTCGGCGTACTGGAACTGCATCCCCTGGAAGTCCGCGATGCGCTGGCCGAACTGCTTGCGCTCGCGCATGTAGCTCATGGCGTAGTCGAAGGCGCCCTGGGCGATGCCGATCATCTGCGCGCCGATGCCGATGCGCCCCTCGTTGAGGGTCTCGATGGCGACCTTGTAGCCCTTGCCGACCTGGCCGAGGACGTTCTCCTTCGGGACGATGCACTCGTCGAAGACGAGCTCCGTCGTCGAGCTCGCGCGGATGCCGAGCTTGTCTTCCTTCTTGCCGACCGAGAAGCCCTCGAAGCCCTTCTCGACGATGAACGCCGTGATGCCGCGGTAGCCCTTCGACGGGTCGACGTTGGCCATCACGATGTAGAGGCCGGCCTCCTTGCCGTTGGTGATCCAGAGCTTGGAGCCGTTGAGGACCCAGTGGTCGCCCTTGTCGGTGGCGGTCGTCTTCAGCGCGAAGGCGTCCGAGCCGCTCGACGCCTCGCTCAGCGCGTACGCGCCCACGAGGTCCTTGGCCATGCGCGGGAGGTAGCGCTCCTTCTGGGCGTCGGTGGCCCAGCGGAGCAGCGCGTTGAGGACGAGCGTGTTCTGCACGTCGACGAAGACGGCGAGGCTCGCGTCCACCCGGGCGAGGGACTCGATGATCAGGATGGCGTCGAAGAAGCTGCCCCCTGCTCCGCCGTACTGCTCCGGCACCTCGATGGCCATGAAGCCGAGGTCGAAGCAGGCGTCGATGAGCCCACGGTCGAGCTGCTGCTTCTCGTCCATCTCGTGCGCCAACGGCGCGACCTGCTCGCGGGCGAACGCGAGCGCGGCGTCCTGGAACATCTTCTCTTCGTCGTTGAGCCGGGTCAGCGGGCGAACCGTCATCACGCACCTCCAGGGTTTGGGCCCGGACTACACGGCACGGCTCGGCCTGCGTCAAGCCCCTTCCGGAGGCCGGCCGGGAGGCCTCCGCGAGGGGCCGCCGATCCCGTTCGATATTGCTGTTCTATTGACCGCGCGCAGCCGCTATCGTGCGCCGCGATGCGGACTGGACCGTGTCGAATCTCTCCCTGGAGTCCCCACGATGACGCGCCTGCTCACGGCTTTCGCGCTGGTCGCCCTGCTCGCCGCCCCCGCCGCCGCCTACCCCCACGGACCGGGCGGCTACGTCGAAGAGAGCGTGGCTCACGAGGTGGCGATCACCATCTCCCCGATTCACCTCGTGCTGCCGGTCTTCGAGGTCCAGGCCGAGATTCGCGCCACCGAGCAGGTGAGCGCGTCGGTCATCCTCGGCTTTGGCTCGGTCAAGGTCAGCGACGGCTTCACCACCGACAGCTTCTCCGTCTTCGAGATCGGCGGCCAGGTCGCCTACTACGCCCTCGGCGACTTCGACCACGGGCTCCAGCTCGGCGCCGAGCTCCTCTACCTCGGCGTGAGCGCCGAGGCCGGCAGCGAGTTCGAGGGCGTCTTCGGGCGCGGCCTCTCCCTCGCCCCCTTCGTCGGCTACAAGGTCGCCGCCGACTTCGGCCTGACCTTCTGCGCCCAGATCGGGCCGGCCATCTTCCTCGTGTCCGCCCAGAGCGACACCGCGAGCGAGTCCGACTCCGACGTCGGCGTGATGCTCAACCTGAACCTGGGCTGGTCGTTCTAATACGCTCGCTCCAGGGCGCCTCGATGGAACGCCTCGCGCATCCCATCGTGGACCTCGCAAGCTCGGCCCACGATGGGAACCCTCTGCGCGAGGCGTTCCAGGCGCCCCTCCGCTCGCTACCCCCGCCGCGGCTTCGCCGCGCCCCCGCTGACGCGGGGGAGGTGAGTCGCCTTCGGCGACCGGCTGGCCCATTCACGAGGCCATCGCGCTCGTGAGGCCGCCGCGCCCCCGCTGACGCGGGGGAGATGAGTCGCCTTCGGCGACGGGATCTGCGCATTCACGCGCTCTGGCGGGATTGGGCCGCGCCCCCGCAGGTGCGGGGGAATGAGTCGCCTTCGGCGACGGGGCGGCCAGATGCAGACGCTCCGGTGGCGCTGGGCCACCGGAGCGTTCGTCCGAAGACGGAAACGCCCGCGGGGCCATGCGGCTGCGCGGGCGTTTTGCTTCCGTCTTCGGGGGCGGTCAGTGCGCCGCGGCGAGCTCCACCATGCCCTGGCCCTCGTCGAGGCGGACGATGCCGCGCTTGACGCCCTCGAAGCGCTCGACCAGGCCGCTCTGCCAGCGCACCTCGAGCTGCTCGACCGCCTCGCGGTCCCCGAGCCCGAAGTAGGCCACCGGCTCGCCCTGGATGGCGCCGTTGGTGGACTCGATGGTGCGGACGAGCTTGCGGCCGCCCACCGTCGCGGTGACCACCGCGCCGATGCCGTCGCGGTTGCTCTTCGAGCCGCGGGCGAAGACCGTGAGCGTGTTCTTGTTCGCGCTCTGGTTGCGGAGCAGCGTCACCGTCTTGAAGTGCACGCCCGGCGCCGGGTCGCAGTTCCGCAGCATCAGGTCCTGGCGCCCGTCGCCGTCGAAGTCCGCGGCGGCGACGACGTAGCCGTCCTCGATGCGATCGGCCCCCTCGAGGTAGCCGACCTCGGTGAAGGTGCCGTCGCCGTTGTTGCGGAAGAGGCGGTTGCGCTCGTAGCCCGCCATCGTGAGCGTCGGGGCCTCGCTGACCGCGCCGGCGTGCGGGCTCGCGAGGTCGCCACGGAACTCGCGCAGGATGTCGAGCACCGGGTTCGGGCCGGACATGTCCCCCACGTCGCGCGAGCTGTCGGCGAAGATCGGGTCCCGATCCGTCCGGAGCATCGTGCGGACGAAGATGCTCGACAGGTCCTGCTCGCCCGCTCCCGACCAGAGGCCGTTCGACACGTAGATGTCGGGGTTGCCGTCGCCGTTGTAGTCGATGAAGTTCACGCCGGCGGGGGCCTCGCCGGCGAAGCCCAGCCCAGCCTCGGCGCCCACCTCGACGAACTTGCCCCCCTCGTTGCGGTAGAGGAGGTTGCCGCCGATCGTGCGCGACATCTCGGCCATCGCCTTGCGGAGGCGCCCGGTCGAGCGGTCGAGCCACGAGTTGACGATGCGCCGCCCGTCGACGAAGTCGATGGCGGTCATGGTGACGTCGACGCGGCCGTCGTTGTCGTAGTCGGCCTGGGCCGCCGCCATCCCGAAGCCGCGCAGGCGGATCCCGGTCGCCGTGTTGCCCCGGGCGAACTTCCCGCCGCCGTCATTGAGGTAGACCGGGCTCTCGAGGCCGCTGTCGTCGACGACCACCAGGTCGGGGTCGCCGTCGGCGTCGAGGTCGCTCACCATGGCCGCGTGGGGGAAGCCCTCGGACTCGGTGGGCACCTGGGTGAAGTTCCACTTGCCGTCGTTGAGCCAGACGCCGTTGACGACCAGCTCGCCCTCGCGCGGGTTGTGGGCGAGATCGTTGGTGAAGTCGCGCACGCCGGGGAAGCCGATGTAGATGTCGAGGAAGCCGTTCTTGTCGAAGTCGGCGATGGCCATCGGCATCGCGCGGTCGAACTCGTCGTAGCGCGTCAGGATGTCGCCCTCGAAGGCGAAGGTGCCGTCGCCCTTGTTGCGGTAGGCGACCAGGTCGCGGTGGCACCTCCCGCCGCGGTCGGTGCAGGGCTCCTGGGCCTCGCCCGGCGCCGCCGAGTCGGGGATGAAGCGGATGAGCACGAGGTCGCGGTGGCCGTCGTTGTCGAGGTCCGCGAAGGCCGCCGCCTTGACGAGGCTCTCCCCGCGGAGGCCGGCCTTCTCGGTCACGTCCTCGAAGCCGTCGCCGGTGTTGCGGAGCAGCTGCGAGCGGCCGAAGTGGCCGAGCAGCACGTCGGGACGCCGGTCGCCGTCGTAGTCCGCCACCGCCATCGCGTAGCCGCCGCGCCGGATGGCCTCGGAGCGGCTCGTGACGGGCACGCCGTCGAGCCCGGCGGGGGTCGTGGCGTCCGCGAAGGTGGGCTGGCGGTCCGTGGCGAGGGTCAGGCGCTCCGCGGTGGTCGCGTCGACCTTCGAGAGCCGCCAGCGGTCGCCGTCGAGCGCGACGGTGACGTGCAGCTCGCCGCGATCGTTCTGGCGCTCGGCGGCGCGCGACACGCCCCGGACGTCGTAGCGGACGGTCAGCTCGGCGGCGCCCTCGCTCGGCACGAAGCGGAAGACGTAGAGGGAGACGTCCTCGATGCGCTCGAAGCCGCCCAGGTAGTCGGCCACGTCGGCCCGCAGGTCCGCGGCCGCGGTGGGCTCCGCGCGCACCTCGACGACGCCGTCGCGCTCGCGGATCGGCACGCGCTTCGCGTGGGCCCAGCTCGTCCCCGTCGCGTCCGCGGCGAGGAGCCCGCCGAAGGCGGCGGCGTCACGGGCGACCCAGGCGGCCGACCACGGCCGGAGGACGTCGCGCTGCACGGCGTCGTAGACGCGCTCGTCGGCGTTGACCGCGTCGAGTCCCTCGTC
>SBGO01000685.1 GCA_006226565.1 Deltaproteobacteria bacterium
GCCTCGTCGCCGTCCCAGCCCGCCGCCGCCGCCGCCGCCTCGTCCGGGGGGAGCGTCTCCCGCAGCACCGTGCGGAGCCCCAGCTCGCCCTGCGGCCCGCGCAGCACCGGGGTCCACCCGGCCGCGGTGAGGGCCGCCGGGATCTTCACGACCACCCGCTGCGGCAGGTCGCGCGGGCTCTCGAGGTACTTCTCCGGGTGCAGCACCTGCTCGGTCGACAGCGGGACGTCGCTGTACATCCGGTCCACGGCCGCCCAGCCGCCGTGCTTCTCGACGGCGCGCGCCAGCCGCAGGCCTCCCGTGTACGGGAAGAGCAGCGACTCCGAGACCACACGCGGCGCGTCGATGCCCCCGACCTGCTGCTCGGCGGCCGACAGCAGCATCGCGTAGGCCAGCTCGCGCCCGGCGGCGCTGGTCTCCTTCAGCGACGCCTCCATCATCACCAGCGTCGCGTCGCCCTCGATGACCGCCTGGATCGCCGCCTGGGCGTCGTCGCCGCCCTCGATGGGCTTCATGAAGCGTCCGAGCCCGAACGCCGCGTCCTGGAGGGCGTGGGTCGTCTCGTGGACCATCACCGGCTCCTGCATGAGCCGCGGCATCCAGTCCGCGAGGTACAGGGTCTTCTTCTCCCAGTCGTAGTAGCCGGCCACCTGATCGCGGGTGACGCGCTTCATCACCGCGACGAGGTCCGTGCCCGGCTTCAGCGCGCCGAGGTCCTCGAGCGCCCGCCCGGCGTCGCGAATCAGCCGGCTCGCGTCGGTCTCGTCGAAGCGCGCGTCGAGGTAGCTGGCGATCTCCGCCTTGCTGGCGATGGCCTCGGTGAAGCCGTCCTCGGGCAGCGTGAGGTGCCGCACCCGCTCGGCCGTCTGGCGCGCGGACTGGGCCATCTCGGCGAGCTCCGCCGCGGAGAGCTTGCCCGGGCGCTCGCGCGGCGCGCAGGCGAGCGGCGTCGAGACCAGGACCAGGATCGAGACGGCGACCAGCGACTTCATGGGGCTCCGGGGGCTCGGATCCCGGAGAAGCTCCCACGAAGGCGAGCCCTCTGCCAAGGGCGCAGGTCGCGCTCGACGTCCCTCCGTGCCCCGTGATCCACGCTCGTCTGCGGGCGTGGAGGGAACACCGCCGGCGACGGGTCGCCGGCGGTGTCAGAGCGGGAGTGCTTGGAGGGGAGAGTGAGACGCTGGGGGCGCGTCTCGAGAGGTGCGTGCTCTGCCCCGGCGAGCCGGGTCGTCACCAGAACACACGCAACTAATACGCACGACCGCGCCGGGGAGTTTCTCCCACGTGGTCTTTTTTTCCGGTCGGTCAGCCCGCGGAGCGGCCCGCGAGGCCTCTCTCAGCCCCGGATGAAGCGGCGAACGAGCTCGCGATCGTCCTGGCGCACGGTCGACGAGAAGGCCAGCCGATAGTCGGTGCCGTGGGCGGTCCCGACGATCCTCGCCCCGACCGGGAGCCGGAGATCCCGCACGTAGGCGCGGACCTCCGCCTGGCTGCGGTTGGGGACGGGCCCAAGGATGAGGACATCGTCCTCGCCGACGCGGATCTCGAAGAGCGCCTTCGGGCGCTTCAGCCAGCTCAGGACCAGGCCGCCGATCGCGAGGATGAGGAACAGGATGATGATGTTCCTAAACATGGCCGCCCTTTACCACGGCCACGCCCGGTTGACACCGCGCGAGACGCTCGATTCCCTGGGCAGACCCCATGACAGCGAGGTGTCGAGATGGTCGCGAACGAGCCCCCGATCACCGTCGAAGAGCGCGGCCACGTCCTGCTCATCGGCCTCTCCCGCGCGTCCAAGCGCAACGCCTTCGATCTGAAGATGCTCGATGGCCTCGCGCACGCCTTCGCGCGCTACGAGAGCGGTGACGCCCGCTGCGCCGTGCTCTTCGCCCACGGGGAGCACTTCACCGCCGGCCTCGACCTCGCCGAGGTCGGCCCCGCGATGGCGCAGGGAGCGCCGCTCATCCCCCCCGGGGGCGTCGATCCCCTCGACCTCTTCGGGCGCCGCCGCACCAAGCCCGTGGTCTGCGCGGTCCAGGGCTACTGCCTGACGATCGGCGTGGAGCTCCTGCTCGCGAGCGACATCCGCGTCGCGGCCGAGGACACGGTCTTCGCGCAGATGGAGGTCCAGCGCGGGATCATGGCCTTCGGGGGCGCGACCGTCCGCCTCCCGCAGGTGGCCGGCTGGGGCAACGCCATGCGCTGGCTCCTGACCGGCGATCGCTTCGACGCCGCCGAGGCGCTCCGCATCGGCCTCGTCCAGGAGGTCGTCCCCCCGGGGACGCAGCTCGACCGCGCGATCGCCATCGCGGAGCGCGTCGCCGCCCAGGCCCCGCTCGCGGTCCGCGCCACCCTCGCCTCGGCGCGCGCCGCCGTCGAGCGTGGGATCCCGGCCGCGCTCGAGGGGCTCGAGGCCGAGGCCCGCGCGCTCATGACCACCCGCGACGCCGTCGAGGGGCTCCGATCCTTCGTCGAGCGGCGCGCGGCCCGCTTCGAGGGCCG